>JANYCO010000064.1 GCA_025360235.1 Cytophagales bacterium | reverse complement strand
GAAGGAATTCTTTTCGTAGATCATTTCTCTTCTCTGAAAAAACAACTCCTTCGCGGAAAACTCAACAACGTAAGCAAAGGGGAGGTTGATGTGGCTTATAGAATGAAATTTCCAGTTAAGAAATGATAATGATTAGTTGTTGGTGCATAGTGCTTGGGATTTATTGTAGTATTAATAACCATGAACTAAGCACTAACAACTAAGCACTATGTACTAAATATGTCCCCAACCGAAGAACTTCAGAAAACCCTCGACTTACTTAAAATAGAGCAAGAAGAAGATCGAGCCCAATACCGCGATAAAATATTGGGAGCTTCTATTCAGGAACGCAAGAAGTCGGGTACTACCTGGTATCCTATTGTAATCCGTGAATCTTACTATGGCATGGGAGAAAGGCTTATCCTGGAGATCGAACGTCCGGGAGATCAGTTTGTCCCAAATCTTTTTCAGTTTGGATCTGTTGCTTCACTATTTAGTAATCATGGAAACGATGGTAAAGACAACCCCACTATTAGTGGTGTTGTTTCACTTGTCCGGAGAAATAATATCCGACTTACTTTATTTGTAGATGAACTTCCGGAATGGATCGATATGGGGAAACTTGGTATCGACCTGATGTTTGATGAGAGCAGCTACAAAGAAATGACAGGTGCGCTTCAGCAAACGATGAAGGCTAAGAACAATAGACTGGCACAACTTCGTGAAATTTTGCTTGGGGCTGAAGTGGCGAAATTTCAGAAAGAAGAACCACTGAAATTTCACAGGCTAAATGATGTTCAAAGTCAATCTATTCAAAAAATAGCAGCAGCAAAAGACGTTGCGATTATTCACGGCCCTCCGGGTACGGGTAAAACCACTACTCTTGTAGAGGCGATACAGCATACGTTAAAAACAGAGAAACAAGTATTGGTCTGCGCACCCAGTAATAACGCCGTAGACCTGCTCACGATGAAACTTCATGCCGCGGGAGTAAAAGTGGTCCGGATGGGAAATCCGGGAAGAATCAGTGAGGAATTGCAAATGTTGAGTATTGATTCTGCTATTACTACCCATCAGGATTTTAAGAAGATAAAAGAATTTAAAAAGATGGCCAATGAGTATAAAAACATGGCTTCTAAATACAAAAGAAATTTTGGGTATGCAGAACGGCAGCAACGAAAAGCGATTTTAGACGAGTCAAGAAAATTGCAAGGAGAAGCGGAAAAAATAGAAACGTTTATCGTCAATGATCTCATCGACCGGTCTCAGGTGATCACTTGTACCTTGGTTGGTTCTGCCAACTATATGATTCGTGACAAAGTTTATTCTACCGTATTTATTGACGAGGCGGGGCAAGCACCCGAACCGGCTTGTTGGATTCCAATCTTACGAGCAGAGCGAGTAATACTGGCAGGAGATCATCAGCAACTACCACCAACAATTAAATCACAACAGGCGGCGAAAGCAGGTTTGTCGGTTACTCTTTTTGAAAAAATTATTCAACGCCAAAAAGCGGATACTATGCTGGAAGTGCAGTATCGGATGAATGAAAAAATTATGGCGTTCTCTAATAAAAAATTCTATAATGATAAATTGATTGCACATGAATCTGTAAAAGACAAAACGATTGGTGACTCCTTAGCGGTAGAATTTATTGATACAGCCGGTTGTAGTTTTAACGAAGAGGAAGGACAAAATACTTCAAGTCTGGTTAATATAGGTGAAGCGGATATTGTACTAAAACATTTAAAGGAACTTTTCGATCAGAATATTATTTCTGAGAAAACAAGTATTGGAATTATTTCTCCCTACAAAGCCCAGGTGAATTTGTTAGAAATAAAAGTGGAGGAAAATGAGGCGTTGAAAAAAATGGGCAAGAGATTGTCTGTAAATACCGTAGATGGATTCCAGGGACAAGAAAGAGATTTGATCTATATTAGTTTGGTACGTTCTAACAGTGATGGGGAAATTGGTTTTTTAACGGATCTCAGACGCATGAATGTAGCCATGACAAGGGCGCGACAGAAACTTGTACTGATTGGAGATAGTGCTACTTTAGCAAGACATCCTTTTTATAAGGAGATGATGGAGTATATGGATGAAATCGCAGCATATAGGAGTGCATGGGAGTTGATCTATTAGTGGCTCCGACATTGGATATTTGCAAGGAGATAACCATTTTTTTTATTATTTTAGGGCATTGATATTTAATAGACGGATATAAGAAAATTATTCGGCTGCATTGGTTAATTTGGCAAAGGAGAATTTTGAGATATAAATTATTAGTAGATAATTCTTGTTTACGATTATGATTAAAACTAGTCCAATACAAAATTTTGTTTCTAAGCTTCCCAATACCGGAACAACTATTTTTTCTTTAATGTCACAAATGGCGCAGGAGAATAGTGCTATTAATTTGGCACAGGGATTTCCTGATTTTGGCATGTCCGAAGAATTAATTTCTCTGGTACATAAATATATGTTGAAAGGATTTAATCAATATGCTCCAATGCCCGGGCTACTTTCTCTAAGGGAAAAAATCAGTGTATTGGCAGCAGATCATTATGGATATACTCCTAATCCTTCTGATGAGGTGACAATCACTTGTGGTGCCACCGAGGCTTGTTATCTTGCTGTTACAGCTGTTGTAAAAGCAGGGGATGAGGTGATTTTGTTTGAACCTGCTTTTGATTGTTATGCCACAGCCATCGAACTGTGTGGGGCTAAGCCTGTTTATATTCAAATGCATTATCCTCACTATACCATCGATTGGCAAAAGGTTCGGGAGAAAATAACCGAGAAAACAAGAATGATTATTTTGAATACTCCTCACAATCCTACAGGCTCTGTTATTTCTCTTCATGACATTCATGAGTTGCAAAGTATTTTGGCCGGGAAAGAGCTATTTATTTTAAGCGATGAAGTATATGAACATATTATTTTTGATAAACTTGTACATGAAAGTGTTTTGCGGTACGAAGATCTTCGGCAAAAAAGTTTTGTTATATCTTCTCTTGGTAAATCATTTCATTGCACTGGATGGAGAATAGGCTATTGCATAGCACCAGCACATCTTACAAAGGAGTTCAGAAAAGTACACCAACACAATACATTTAGTGTTCATACCCCCACGCAATATGCATTGGCTGAATATATGGAACAGAAAGATCATTGTCGTGATTTGTCAATTTTCTTTCAAAAAAAAAGGGACAAGTTTCTGCATTTGTTAGCTAAATCAAGGTTTGATTTTTTCCCGGCAAGGGGTTCTTATTTTCAATTAGCTTCTTATAAAAATATATCGGAAGAAGCCGATATAGAGTTTGTTACAAGGATTACAAAAGAATTTAAAGTTGCCGTAATTCCGGTTTCCCCTTTTTACCATGATAAACGAGATGAAAAGATTGTCCGTTTTTGTTTCGCTAAGAAAGATGAAACGTTGGAAAAAGCAGCAGAGCAATTATGCAAGATTTAAAGATAACCCTTATTCAATCCGATCTTCATTGGGAGAACTCTGGAGCTAATCTTGCCATGTTTGAAGAGAAAATATGGAAGATAAAAGGTAAGACCGATATCATCGTATTGCCTGAAATGTTTACCACTGGCTTTACCATGAATGCGGTTGGTTTGGCGGAGCCTATGAATTATACGACATTCAAGTGGATGAAACAGCAGGCATCTCAGACAGGTGCGGTAGTGACGGGAAGTATTATTATTAAAGAAGGAAAAAATTATTTTAACCGACTCATATGGATGCAGCCGGATGGTAATTATTTTAGTTATGATAAGAGGCATCTTTTTAGAATGGCGGAAGAACATCTCATTTTCTCTCAGGGTTCGGAGAAGTTACTGGTAGAATGGAAAGGTTGGAAGATACGACCATTAATTTGTTATGATCTGAGATTCCCGGTGTGGAGTAGAAATGTAAAAAATGAGTACGATCTGTTAATTTACGTTGCCAATTGGCCTGAGGCACGCAGCTTACCATGGAAAGCATTGTTGCAGGCCAGAGCGATCGAGAACCTGAGTTATGTTGTTGGCGTTAATCGTATTGGTTCAGATGGCAAGGGAATCGCTTATTGCGGTAATTCAAGTATTATCAGTCCAAAAGGAGAGATCCTTTGGCAAAAGGAATCCACAGAAGAAATAGAAACAGTTGTTTTAGGTAAGGCAGAACTTGATTCGTTTCGCAAGAAATTTCCTGCAGATCTGGATTCAGACGATTTTAAAATAGAATTATAAGGTGGTATAATCAATTACACCGAAATAAATAAAAAAAGCCTCCTGAATTTCAGGAGGCTTTTTTTATTGTGAAATTTAAACAGTACTAATTATTTCAAAGCGTTTTTGAAATTTTCTGAATTCCAATAGTTCTTAAATTCTAAATCGCTCAAAGCATAATCTACAAGAGATTTTTTAAGAGCTACTGCTTTTTTGATGTTAGTAATTACACCAGTTTCATCCTGAAGTCTTGCAGCAGTAACAGCCGCCAAATAGAATCCCATTGCGTAGCTAGGGTCTTTAGCTTGTACGGTTGCAAAACCACCTTTTGCAGCATTGAAGTCTTTTTTCAAAAGATTAGCAAGTGCTAAATCGAAAAGTACAAAAGTTGAATCGGAAGATTTAGAAAGATAGTTAATAGCCACTGGATATCTACCTTCTCTTATTGCTACAGCTCCAAGCATTGCATTAACACCTTTTTTAAGGTCTTCGCTACAAGGTAAAGCCAACGCTTTTTCAGATTCAACAATTACTTTTTCTCTGTCTTGAAGCATCCAGGATGCTGCTGCATTATTACAGTGAGATTCTGCGTTGTCTTTATATTGAGCTGACATTTTGCAGTGCTCAATAGCTTGATTTGCTAATTTGCCTTTCTCAGTGTCATTGATTTCCTTTTTAGCCATTTCAAGCTGAGTTGCAGCAAGGTTGTTTTGAGCTACCCAGTTGTCAGATATTTTGATTGATGCGCTATAGATAGCTGCTTTTTCTGACAAAATCGGAGTAAGTGTTGCTGCATAAAGAAGTTCTTCTTTAGTAAGTGTGTCTGGTTTTAAAGTTCCATCAACAATACCTTTTGCAAGCAAAGCAATTTCAGCTCTTGATTTTTTAGGTTTTACAGTAAGTATTTCTGTTTTAGCATTTCTAAGTTTTGGATAGATTTTTTTGAAAAGCGTTTTGTAGCATTTCAATTTAGAAAGTTCCATTTGTTTACTTTCAAAAGAACCAGAACCATTAACGATAGCCAATACTTGAGATTTTTCATCTGCAGTAAGGATGTTAGCAGTATCTAGATCAAGTTCTTTTCTTAATGGTTCGTAATCCAAAACGATACCTTTAGCCACAAATTTAATAGAATCTACATAAGCTTTTTGGTTGAAATGACCCATTCTCTCTTTGTAGTATTTTTCAATTACTGAAGCTCTGTCTCCGGCTAATTTTGAGTTTTTAGACTCAGTACCTTCAGGAGAGTGAGTACCAATAACAGAGATCGTTCTTGTTACGTTTTTCTTAGCAATAAAAGCATCCAGGAATTTACCTTGAGAACCTTCCATTTCGCTTTTTTTCAATTTGTGTTTTCCTTGATCAAAGAAGAAAGCAACGTTAGTTGGTATCAATTCTTCCTGATCGTTATAACCATGAGGCGCATAAGCGATATGGTAATATTTTTCAAAAAGTCTTGAAGTAGTAATTAAACCTTTTGCGATAGGAAACTCAGGACTTGTTTTTCCTTTAGTTTTTCCAGAATTGTAGTTAGTACCAGTAGCAACTAAATCACCATTTCCAATTTCTGTTTTGTAAGCGAAAGCAAAATGCTTAGAAATGGTTGGCATTTCAGTTTTAGATTTAGGATATTCTGTCCCTTTGTACTCAACTGAGCCTATTTTGATAGTTTGGTCGCCATATTTGTAGAAACCATCCACTTGATAAACTCTTTTTTTCTTAAGTTTTTTAAGGGGTAATTGTCCCGTTACATCAAATGCAACGCTATCACCGTGCACTTCCAAAGGGTTTGGAACGACAGTCACCGTCGGTGTATAAGCTTTATTGCAGCCATTAAGGGCAACAGCTCCGACTACTAGTAAGGTTAAATAAGTTTTTCCTAAAAGGTTCATATTTTGACGTAGTTTAAATTTCTAATTGTGCGAAATTATCCTTATATATTTACTTTACCAATATATTTTTACAATTTTTATCAAAAATGGTATTAAATATGCCTTAGATTATATAATTTTGTGAAAACAATCTTATATACTATTGGATTTATGGAGATTCTAAAGACTTATTTTGAAAAACACGCTTTCGGAGTTTGTACTTTTTGGGGAGAAAGACTAGGTGTGGCAACAGCTAGTATAAGACTCTTCTTTATCTATACCTCCTTTCTTACTTTGGGCTCACCATTGGTAATCTATTTAGCCCTCGCATTTCTGATGAATTTGCATAAACACCTTAGAAACCAAAGAAGTACCGTCTGGGATGTGTAGAGACGCATCATAATGCGTCTCTGTATAATGCGCATAATGCGTCTCTGTGCAAGGCGTCTTTACCCCATGGCAGGTGGTAGAATATTCAAAATTTTCATCTTATTTTCAGCTATTTCTATAAGGTCAATCAAACTTACTGTTCTATTATCAATAGGCTTAAGATAAAGTTTAAGACTCTTTATTTTCGATTCCTTTAATATGTAAGAATTGATAGCAGTTTCAAGAATTGTATGAAGGAACAATTGGATATTTTCAATTAAGAAGATCTGAAGTTCATTAAAAAGCTCCGGATTGCTTTCCTTTTTTACGTTAAAAAGAACTGGATTATACAAAATGGTGTATTCTTTTAAAAAATCACAGTTCTCTACATAAATATCAAGATTTTTAATAAGATACCCTGTCACATCATAGTTTTCAAGTTTTTCCGATAACTCTTTCTCTTTATCTGATTCTATTTTAAACTGTAGATAACATTCAAGAATATAGGCTTCATAAAAACAACGTAAAAAAAGGTTAATCCTATTGGGGGTCATAAAGTCTGAATTTATATATTTCGAAAGATAGAATTTTAAATTTCTAAAATCTATTTCACTGAGCATTTGGTTTGATCATCAGATGAATAAAATAATTTTAAATATTTTTACTAATAATATTGTCAAAAACTAATTAATTTAGTAATTTTGTCTCACTACAAACCTACCAAATGAAAAAAACAGTTTACCCAACTAATGACGGTATTATTAACTACCGCAATCTGACTCGAACAGGGTTGAAAAAAGTAACACAAACTTCCGACTTTAAAATATGTATTCCCGATTACACCCAGACTCCTGACATTTACCTGGATAATATAAGTGGTTATGCGCGAAAAGACGCTTACCGGGTAGGTGCCAAAGTCCTGTTCAAAGAACTGGATGAGTTCTTGGGTTACATCGGGGCCAATGAACCCACGACCTATTATTTTATTCCCATCAGTGAAAAATATTTTCAAAGTAAAAATTCAGAGATACTCATCGTAGACCGTTTTATGTCTGTCAAAGATAAAGACTATGTGGTCTATTCGGAGAATAGTGTAATGCGTGTGGCCATGATTAGGATAGAAGCAGGCATTATCGTTTTGCAGGATTCCAAAAACAGGTATTCCCCCGAGCAGTTTCAAAAGGAGATTTTGTGGGGGGTAGTGGCAGGAGTAATTTTGGTTTGACCACAAAGGCCCCTCAATACTCGTGCTCCCACTCTTGCTATTTATTCCCACGGTTGAAACCGTGGGTTATTATTGTTTTCGCACTAATACAACTCGCAGAATTTTTTCCATCTTACGTCCTTTTGCCAACTCATCGACCAGCTTGTCCAAATACCTTACCTTTTGCGTTAGCGAATTTTCGATTTCTTCCACCCGATAGCCGCAGATCACACCAGTGATTAGGCGAGCATTAGGGTTTAGTTTAGCATCCTGAAAGAATTTTTCAAAAGTTACTTTGTCTTCAATAAGTTTTTGCTGCTTTTTTTCATCATAACCAGTTAGCCATTCAATGACTTGATGCAATTCATCTTTTGTTCGGCCTTTCTTTTCGACTTTTGTGAGATAAAGCGGATAGACCGAGGCGAATGTCATTTTTGCAAAACGCTCATCGTGATTGCTTGTATTGTTCATACCTTTTTATGGTTTTTTAAAACACCGTTCTTATTGAAGACAATCACTTTTAGAATTGCTTATTCAAATTATGATAGTCAATGTTTGCCACATTTAACCACAGAACCGCCACTTTCGCTATGCCCATGTTAGCGGTTCGTTGTTTTTATTTCCTCGTCAAATTGTATTTCAAATGTGTTGTCAAGTCGGATGGAATTACTTCTACTATTTGAATGTCATACTTGTCCTTGTCAATGCTGTCAAACAATCTGATCCCACTTCCTAAAAAAACAGGTGCAATGTGAATGAAAAAC
>JANYCO010000732.1 GCA_025360235.1 Cytophagales bacterium | reverse complement strand
ATTACTTTCTTCGAGCCCGAAGCAAGTGTTTTACCGTTTGCATCAAAAATTATTTCTTCAATGTCATACTGAACCGTTTTGTTTGTTTCATTTAGTACACTAATTCTTGAAGTAACCGTTGCCAAATTATTTTTCAGTTCGGTAGTTACAAAACTTCCATAACGACTTACGTGAAGTGGATCTGTTTTTGTGAGCCAAACATGTCTGTAGATTCCTGCACCTTCGTAATACCAGCCTTCTTCTATAGAGGCATCTACACGCACTGCAATTACATTATCACCGCCATAAATAAGGTAGTCTGTAATATCATAACTAAAGCTATTTGTTCCGTTCAGTTCCGTACCGACATAAAAACCATTGATCCAAACAATGGAATTACGGTGCACGCCATCAAACTCTATCGAAATTTTCTTACCGAGATCCGATTCGGGAACGTATATTTTTTTTCTATACCACCCTACACTATTCTCCGGGAAATTTCTTCCTATTGCATTGAAACCATGACTCGGACTTCCATTTTCATCAAAAGGCAATTCAACACACCAATCATGCGGAAGATTTAATTTTCTCCAGGCACGGTCATCAAATTCTTTTGAAGCAGCTCCATCACCGTAGCCGGTTTTTGCGAAATAAGTAAAATACGAAGTGGCATGATTAAAATCTTTTTTAGCATCATAAGCATGTCCCAATGCGAAGACCCAATCGTTGTCGATCTTTATTCGTTGTCGTACTAAATCAATTGGTTGACCTTCCACACAAACGGAGAAAAAGCCTATTAAAAGTGTTACAAACAGTATTGTTGTTTTTTTAACCATGAATCATTTAACTATTCACAATTCTACACAGAAAAAGCAGGATAATAAAATAATTAAAAATATATTATAAATTGATTATCAATAAATTAAATAAATAATTGCTTTTATATAGTTGAAATATTTCGATAAAAACTTAGCTATTTTCTATTATAACAAACGTTAAATTGCGGTTTTATAAAATTATTGTTGCGGTTAGGCAAAACAGCTAAATACAAACCAGTTAGTACATATTACAAGTTCAATTTTTTATAAACTTCATCTCAATACTAAAAACAAGCTCATTTTCTCCTAAAAATCATCATGAAAACGAATTTATGTCTTAAAGCATTCATTTTCCATGTATTCTATTCTAATACACTCTTTGATAAGCATATAAAATAAGTAAATATACTCAATTTGTATTTCAATCAATATTAGCCTCCATTATCTAAATTGTATATGAATTATAGATAATATTTTTAAAAAAAGAGTCAAAAATTGATCAGATATTTATAAAAATATCATTTTATTATAAATATCTGTTAAAAAATTAAGATTGTTTGCAAAAATGTGGTTATAAATTTTGAGTATAATTACATAATATCTATATTTATAGTATAAGTAGTTAAAAAAATCACGTACTAAACCGAAAAGATCATGATTTCAAATCAAAAAGCTGAAAAACTAGACCTATTATCATTCAAAACACCACAAATGAAAGCATTCCACCTTACCTGGATGACCTTTTTCCTTTGTTTCTTTGGTTGGTTTGGGATAGCACCACTTATGCCTATTATCCGTGAGGAATTACACCTCACTAAAGGACAGATTGGTAATATCATGATCGCCTCAATATCAATGACAATTTTTGCCCGTCTTTTAATAGGCTGGGTTTGTGATAAAATCGGACCTCGTATTACTTATAGTGTACTTCTTTTGTTAGGAGCATTTCCGGTAATGATGATCGGATTAAGCAACAGCTATGAAAGCTTTCTGATATTTCGTTTGGTAATTGGTGTAATTGGAGCTGCTTTCGTAATTACACAATACCATACTTCTGTAATGTTTGCTCCTAATATTGTTGGTACAGCAAATGCTACTGCGGCAGGTTGGGGAAATCTTGGCGGTGGAATCACTCAAATGATCATGCCTTTAGTATTTGCAGGATTTGTAGGATTGGGATTTGTAAGTGCAGATGCGTGGAGATACAGTATGATTGTACCTGGAGCTGCTTTACTTATTATGAGTGTAGTATACTATAAATTCACACAAGACTTTCCTCAAGGAAATCTTGCAGACCTTAAAAGAGATCCTTCTTATAATTCAGAAAAGAAAAAATCTTCAGGAAGTTTTAAAGAAGCTATTTCTGATTACAGGGTATGGGTATTATTCCTTGTATACGGTTGTTGTTTTGGGATCGAAATTACTATTGACAATATTGCTGCACTTTATTTTAAAGATAAATTTAATTTATCTTTAGCGATAGCCGGGCTTATTGCCGGTTCTTTTGGTGCGATGAATCTTTTTGCCAGAGCATTGGGAGGAATAGCAAGTGATAAGGCAAATAAAAAATTTGGCATGAAAGGGCGGGTAATTATTCTTGGATCCTTTTTATTCATGGAAGGCTTAGGTGTTATCCTCTTCTCTCAAACATCAATGCTGGTATGGGCTGTATCAATACTAATCTTATTTGCCTTGTTCGTGAAAATGTCCAATGGAGCTACTTTTTCTGTTGTCCCTTTTATAAATCAAAAATCATTAGGATTAGTTTCAGGTATTGTTGGTGCAGGTGGAAACGTAGGTGCAATGATCATGGGTTTTGTTTTTAAATCTGAGTCACTATCATATGACGAAGGTTTCTTCTACATTGGAATGGCTGTTTGTACTGTATCTCTACTTGCTTTTTTTATTAAGTTTCCTGTAGCAGAAAAAATAGAAGAGATAAAAACAGAGAAAGTATCTGTAACAATCAAAAAAGTAGAAGAAGCGGAATTGGTATTGGAATAGAATAGAAACAGATTGCTTCGTCGTACCACCTTTGGTGGCACTCCTCGCAATGACGGTTTATTTGATAAAGAAATAGAGGAGAGAGCATTAAAAAATATAGACTATGATTGCCAGTGACTCATATAAATCAACGTGTTCCTACTGTGGAGTGGGTTGTGGGATTGTGGTTCACAAAGAACGTAACGGCAACATAAAAGTAGAGGGGGACAAAGACAACCCTGTGAACAAAGGAATGCTTTGTTCTAAAGGAATGAATTTACATTACACTGTTACCGACAAATCGGATCGTCTTTTGTATCCGGAAATGCGGTATAACAAAAATGCACCTTTACAACGCGTTTCCTGGGATGATGGACTTGACCGAACTGCGGCAGTTTTTAAAACACTAATAGAAAAATACGGTCCGGATTCCGTTGGTTTTTATGTTTCGGGGCAATGCCTGACTGAAGAATATTATGTAATAAACAAACTGATAAAAGGTTTTATCGGTTCAAATAATATAGATACCAACTCTCGTCTTTGTATGAGTTCGGCAGTGGTAGGTTACAAGTTAGCTCTAGGAGAAGATTCTGTACCTTGCA
>JANYCO010000669.1 GCA_025360235.1 Cytophagales bacterium | reverse complement strand
CATTTGCAAAGAAAAAATAATTGTCTTTCCCGTAGGGGATTTATTTGCAAATGCCTTATACTGCTGCCAAAATAGAACAAGCCGTGTGTTACCAGAAGCAGGACGAGACACACGTTTAGATTAAACTTATTTTGCGTGTCTGCCGAGTTATTTTTTTTCTTCCTTTATTAACTGCCCATTTTCGTCGTAAAAATACCAAGTGCCGATTTCCTTGCTCATTAAAAAATACTTTTTTTCTTTTATACTACCATTCTCGTAATACATGATTTGTTCACCGTCCTTTTTATTATTAACGTATCGAAAATTATATCTTAATTTTCCGTTTTCGTGATAGCCTGAGCTTTTTTCGATGCAAATGGTGTCTTGATATTCATAAATGTCGTCCCATTGAAAATTGCCATTTTCATATTTTGCAAAACATCTAGTGCGTTTCCCAATACCATTATAAAATGTCACAACGCTTGTATCTCCATTTTCGTATAGCTTTAAATCAATACCGAGCCGCATGCCATTTGAATATTGCTCTCTTTCTCTCAGTGCGCCATTTTTATGGAAGATTTTCCATTCACCATCATTTACTCCATTGATATAGTTTCTAGTCATGTAGATTTTTCCATTTGGGAAGTAATAAATTTCTTTACCGTTTAGTTTCCCTTCTTTCCATTCCCTTTTAGTATAAGTCTTATGACCTTTGTAATATTCATATTCGGCGCTGTCTTTTATGCCGCTTTTGTAGAATGTTTTTTGATCAGTTATTCCAGGCATACCAACATTATAGTCGAAATGATATTTCCAAAGTCCTTGAGCCAGTTTGTCGGATATTTGTCCTTCAGCGATAATTTGGTTTTTGGTATTATACTCTTTAATGTATTTACTCTCTCCTTTCGAAATTTCAGTCAGTTTTTCTTGAATCCATATTGAATTATAAATTCCAAAAGGATGATCGACGATGGTTGAGTCCCGTCCGCTTAATTTAATATTTGCGTTACAAACACTTGCTTGTCGACGGGAAGAAAAAACAATCCAAGTATCGTTGAGTTCAACAGGAAGTCCACAATCACCGCCTCCAAGGCCTGTCTTTAATAGAACGGTGTCAGAATTAAATTGCCCCTTAAATTTGTCTAATAGCTTGAATACAATTGTTCTGTCGCGGCCTCGAGGTTCAAGCGGCTCAATGATTTTAATGACCTGTCCTTTGAAAATTAGGTCTGCGTTATTGTAGTGCCAATAAAAAGATTTGAACCCGATGCAGGAGCAGGATAAAAGCCGAGCCGAAGTATACGTAAAAGCTAATATTATTAAAAGTCGATTCATTTTTTTATCTTTCGGTTTCAGGCTTTTTTGCTGGTAACGTTTTGGAGCTTAGCGTTCGGCAAGGCTTTGAAACACTAATATTTCTAAAAGTACAAATTTAAAATTGAAACAAAAATGTTTCTGTTTATACTTCTGTCGTACTGACGACCAAACACAGTTTAGCGGTTAGGCGGTTCTGTCAAGCAGTGATAACATTTAGTGTAGTCTCGCAAAGTAAGAATCTAAGTCGCTATTTATTGATATTCTGGGACTTCTTAATAAAGGCCGGTAAACTGATCTACTATAACCTCCTTTTCCAAATTCGTAATTATAGCTAATACAAATTGTTGTTCCGGCTAGCGAATAATTTAGTTCATATGTACCAGTACCCCAAGTGTCACTTACAAATTTTCCGTTGTCCTGTAATATTAATGTGTCGCTAAAGTTCGGAGTGTCGGCAAAACCACTTTTGTCATTGCTAACATATATACCCGCTAACATTTTCTCATTGAAGAAATTCTTATATATATAAATTGAAAAAAGGAAAATAACTGTCGCTGCAATTAGTATTTTAGATTTTGTAGTCATTTTTTTGTTGTCAAAAGTGATGTAGTCGAGTCTACCGCTTGCCACTAACTTATCGCTAAGCGTTATAAATATACAAAATATTCGTCAATCATGTATTCTAATGTTCGCTAAGCGCCAATAAAAA
>JANYCO010000654.1 GCA_025360235.1 Cytophagales bacterium | reverse complement strand
GTTTTTCCTGTGCCTGTTTGTGAAACACCCACCAGATTTTTAGAAGTAGTAAGAATAAATGGAATTACTTTTTCTTGTATTTCAGAAGGGGTAGAAATTTTATTTTCTTCAAGCGATTGGAGTAACGCAGTATTTAGGCCGAGTTCGGAGAAATTCATTTTGTATTGACTGTGATTCTTTTGATTTGTGTGAAATGTCTGATTTTATAAGTTTGCCAATGTTTCTTATTTACTTCCCCTTTAACGGATGCCCCAACCAAATCATAACCAAGGGTAGCAACAGAAATGGAATCTCGACCAATGCTATTTTAATATTTCCGGTATTTAAAGCCAATGCCATTATCAATAATATAAGTGCAGCATTAAGAAGGGTACCTGCGAAAAAGGTTTGAGGAAAAATGGTCAGAAGGCAAATTACTAAGGATACTATACCGATAGGTAAAATGAAAGCTTCCGTAAGTCCAATGTCAGAAAGCATCTTGGTTTCTGCCGGATTCATATTTTTAGTGATGCCAGACCATGCATGTTTTCCGTTTAGATAAAGGGTAATTGTGATGAGAATTCCACAAACTATTTTCATATTTTTATTTTTTAAAAGTCATGTATTAATATTTTGGATTGAATTTTGGTCCAGAGTATTTTGTTTTATGTAATTTTTTTTCAATTTTTTTAGTGCTGCCTTCCCATTGAAAAGTAGCAAGTAGCTTCAATTCGTCAGGGTAATCATCGCATGTAAAATTATAGGTTCCGGAGAATGTGATGTAATTGTCTTCTTTTATATAATTTACACCATTGAATTCATAAGAATAATTTGCCTCTTTCCAGTCGATTAGACTATTAATGATTTCATTTGAGTTTTTGAGTTCGGATTTAATCTGGTTTTTGCCATTGTAATATTCTATAGTTAATCCTGAGCTTGAAGGTAATTCCACAAATTCGTTGGATTTGTTTTTGGTCAGGAGTACTACTTTTATGGATTGTAATTTTTTAACATGAGGAGTAGTTTCGGAAAAAATATAGTCAATAGTTATAGGATCATTTTTGCTGGATCTTAATTCACTTGTTCTTATTGTTATCAGGGTTGATTTAGAGCTGTCGCCCGAAGCTTCAAGGAAGGATTCTTCTATGTCGCCAGAACCTGTTTCAAAGACATATTTAATTGGTTTGTCAAACATAGTGCATTTTACTAAAAAGACTGATAGGATACAAATGAATAAAATAGAAAGAGGTTTCATATATTGTTTCTTTTAATTTTTTTGTTGTTGATCTTTCTCAACACCACGTTAGTCTTCAATATACTTCGATTTTATCTTTTGTACAAATAAAAAATCCCTTATCGGAATTTTTCCAATAAGGGATTTCTTTTAATGAGAGGGATTAATTATTCAACAAATGTCCCATTTTCCAGTAGCATTACTTCTTTTTCTTCTTCTTGTGTTTGGATTTTTAATACAGCTATATAAGAACCGTTAGCCTTTGAGCTTTTTAATCTTGAAGCGGATACAATATGATGTTCCGGATATTTCTTTCTTATAGCGGCGTAGATGTTTGGAGGAAGTTGGTCTGGTATAATTTGCTCTCTGGTTTCAATCAAAATTCCCTTTGGAGAATAGACCGCCGAATTTTTATTACTTTCCAATAAGAAATATACCTTATAGTCCAAAGCCTCTTTATTTTCAGATGTTACAGATGGATTTCTTTTTGTCCATACAATCTCCGTTGCTGTAGGGTATCTTGATTTAAAGATAGTTGCTACTTTAGGAGGAGGTAGTGGAGTAGATTTTTTTATGTTGTTTTCCGGTTTCGTTGTTTTTTTTGTATTTATAGTTGTCGTTGTTTTCTCGGTGGCAGTAGTTTCATTTTTTATAGCCATAGTATTTTTCTTATCCAACTGACGATGTGTTGCTATACTATCTTTTTTAAGTTGTTCTATATGGGCATTTGATACCTGCATTTTTTTTCTTGGGCTACACGCTGTGAATACTATAATACCAATTAAGGCAAAGATTGGGAAGAATGAGGTAGTTTTTTTCATAGTTGTGTTTGTTTAAATTATTAGATACAAAGGTACCTTGCTGTTGGAGGAATAGTATTACATAATTATTTATTTGAGTTGTATAACTCACATATGAAGGATTGTATAAAATTAGGGATTGGTTAGGGAATTCGTTAACTAGAGACAATGGCTCAACAACGGAGCAATTTTTATTGTCTGGCAACTCTAAAAAGTGTGAATTATATAACAATCTAATATAGTTCTATAAGTATTATTTATTAAAAGAGTGACAACTTTGTTTCTATTATAAAAGCAAATTTAATTTGAAACTGTTTATTAAGTACATGGTAAGTGCCCGTTGTAAATCAGCGGTAAAAGAGGAGTTAAAAAAACTTGGTTTACACTTTATTGTAGTTGATTTGGGAGAAGTAGAGATTATGGAGACTATTTCTTTGGATCAACGTGATCGCCTGAAAGTTGCTTTGCTAAATGCAGGGCTTGAATTGATGGATGATAAAAGAGCAGTTTTGATCGAAAGAATAAAGAATGTAATTGTAGAAATGGTCCATCATTCGGAAGAAGTTATAAAAATAAATTTCTCTGTATTTTTGAGTGAAAAATTAAACCACGATTATACTTATTTGGCAAATCTATTTTCGGAGGTACAGGGTACTACAATTGAACAATTTATAATCTCACATAAAATCGAACGTATAAAAGAATTGATTATTTACGGAGAATTAAATATTACCGAAATTGCCTGGAAGATGAATTATAGCAGTGTGGCACATCTTTCCAATCAATTTAAAAAAGTGACAGGGCTTTCACCGTCACACTTCAAACAATTGAAAGATAAAAGGCGAAGTCCTATAGAAGATATTGGAAATTTGGATGCTATAAAATAGGTCAAATGAAAACATCAAATGTTCACGAATCTCGGTATGCAAGAAGTCTTATAGAGGCCAGTCTTGATCCTTTGTTTACGATTAATCCTGAGGGGAAAATTACAGACATGAATAATGCCTCGGTCAATATAACCGGGATATCACGAGAGAATTTAATAGGTACAGATTTTTTCGATTATTTTACTGAGCCGGATAAAGCAAGAGAAGGGTATAAGCAGGTTTTTGCCAA
>JANYCO010000644.1 GCA_025360235.1 Cytophagales bacterium | reverse complement strand
AGGATTATTTGATTCTCTTAATTATAATGAAATGTTGTCTAAAGAGATTATTCTACCATCCATTTTACTATAGTACTCTGCTGAGCAGATCGTATCATCACCAGATAAATTCCTTTAGCTAAAGATTGTCTTATATTAATTTCAAAAATGCTCTTTTGTGTTGATGAGTTGACATCGCCTGACCATACAGTGCTTCCGGCAATATCTGATATAGTAACATAAATTTCATGAGCATAATTAAATCCGGACTTGATAAATAATTTAGTTTCTTTTTCATCCCCCGGATTAGGATAGATAGAATAATTATCCCTATTGGATAGGTGTACAGTTGATATGGAAGAGTGAAATATATTCGTTCCTTCTATAATTTTTATTCGATAGTATACTATTCCGGGTTCGATTTCTTTATCATAATAGCTGTATTCATTTATTTTGTTGTTTTCATCTTTTGCAGATAGCGTTTGAATAACATCCCATGAAATACCATCAGTGCTTTTTTCAATAAGAAATACATTCATTTTATTATCTGTAAGAACAATCCAATGTATTTTTATTTTGTCTTCCTGATATAAAGTAGAAAAATCTAACAAGGTAATTGGTAATGCAGTACAGCCGGTCCCATTGATCGGAATTTGAAGATTGTATAGGACAGCACCATTGGTTCCTGCTCTGGCCCCATATCTAAAGTCTCCGAGATTACAACCATTGGAAGGATTAAAGATCTCTGTTCCACTAACTCCTCCTATTATTGTTGGAGTGGAATTAGCAGGAGTACTTCCCTGGCTATACCATACCACACCACCACCACCTCCACCACCAGGAGCATAACAATCACCGACAACTGTGTTATCTCCTCCTTTGCCGCCTTTAGCTTCTATGGCGGTAGGATTAGAGAATGTGCCTACATCAAGTAATATTGCACCACCACCACCACCACCACCAGCTCCATCTGCTCCGGCAGCTATGGCTCCGCCTGTATTGGCCGGTAGATTGTTGATCATTCCATTGGCCATAATTTTAAATCCTCCAGAGTTACTGATAGAAGTAGCTTTTAAGAGTATAATACCTCCTCCTTCAACTCCTGGAGTATTTTGATTGTCGTTGCCTTGGCCACTTCCAGCTCCTCCTCCCATAAATACTCTACAGTTATAATGGGGTGCTAAAGATAACCCGCCGAAGCCTCTTGCCAGCGAGTCTTTCTGATTGATTGGGGTCGTTTGTAAACCGGCATAACACTGACTTAAATCCATTCCTCCAAGACCTCCTTTGCCATAATTAGCACCACCACCACCACCACCGTTGTGCTCGTTGCCGCCGCCGCCGCCATTACTGATAGGAGCTCTCCCGACAGTTTGACCAGTGACGGGTAATGCAATCCCTTCTCCTTTATCACCTCCTGTCATAGTAGTAGAAGAAGTATAATACCCTGTTTTACCTGAACAAGAAAAATTTTGTCCTAATTTATAAGTTGCGGAATCATATACCAATTGGTTATTACAAGCGGCTACTGTTACATAACAACCACAACCTGGACTGAATGGAGATCGCCAGGCACCGCTACAAACAGTAGCCCAGCCTGGACTTACACTAGTACCTCCCGCACAAGTAATAGCTACCGTACCGTAACTCCAGATAGTATCTAGATGTGTGTTGCCATTAGAGTAGGCATATCCGGGATTATAACAACTAGCACCTCCACCATTGCCACTCCCCCTTCTGAATCCTTTAGCCGTCACATCTATATTCGCATTCATCGTAATGGTATTGCCATAGAGCGCTGCTATACCTCCTGTAGTACCGTTCCATGGTTGGGCTGTAAGAGTTCCTGTTATAGTAGCTCCGGCGTTGTATTCAGGAATGGTTACCAATTGTACATTCCCTGCCACAGTATACGTTCTAGTCATAGGATTTGAAAGTGTAATGGTTGTACCAGCCACACTATTGATTGTCACTACTTCATAATTACCGGCAGAACCTATTGCGGTAACAATACCAAAATTGACATTTTCTCCCGTGCTGACTGTGGCACCTTGCATCTGAATTAATAAAGCTTTGTTAGAAGCAGCAAAACCAGTGGCAGAAGCCACGGTAATACTTGTTGTAGATCCTATAGCCGTAACTTTGGTATAAGTATTTATTACTCCACTAATACTTTGAGCAGTGCCATATACCTGAGCTGAACTGTCGTTTAGAAATAGCAGCAGGACAAGGATGGAAAATAAAATTTTACAATTCATGCTGTAAAGAGTTTATAGTTTACTAATGGTAGCTTGTTTAATAATGTACAATATACAATTTGAAAAATACAATAGCTATAATAATACTATAAATTCATGTTATTATGCAATAATGTGGCTTTTAGCTCCAATTTCTTGGGTTTCTATTTATTCCATTTTATGATTTTTACTCAAGTTCCTAATTACTTATGAATGTACCCATTGAGAAGGTGTAGCCAAATATTGTCGATTTCGAATGGTCTTTGGTCTTTTGCTATTGCGATAAACAGGTAATGAACAATTATTGGAAATGATCATTTCAGATAAAGTAAAAGTATTTTATCCTACGCGTTAAACAGTTTTGCAATAAATGCAGGTAAGGGAAATTGGTTATTAATAAAATAAAACGAAAATAAAAAATCATTACTTATGGTAGAAACTTAGCCCTTTCCTCCTTCGTTGGCATTCTACAACTTTCTTTTTTGCCAAACCAATTGTAGCGGTTGTTGGCGATGATGTCGTAAACAAAATTCCTTAAGAAGGGAGGGAATATTAATAACACAATTATAATTTTCCAGAAACCTCCTGCTTCATAAAATATTCGAATCCCTGCTCCGGATTTGAAATATAGTTTTCCATTTTTACTTAATACAACAGTATCGAAATTTTGTCCGGGTTTTATACTTAGTTCTTTTGCGGCTGTTTCTCCTTGCAGTGGTGCAAACAACAAGCGATTATGTTTATCCTGACGAATAATAAAATCGACAAAATAATTGCATAGTCCGCAGACACCATCGAAGAATACTATGTTTCCGTTCATTAGCTGATCACGCTGAAATTTGTGTTTTGTTTACC
>JANYCO010000605.1 GCA_025360235.1 Cytophagales bacterium | reverse complement strand
CTTTACCTCAAATGTGGGAGGTTTAAGCTTAATTGAAAACCTTAACAATAAAAAAATAGATACTCAATACACTATTTATCAGGCAATAAGAATAGGTCTTGATCTTTTATAAAATATTGGCAGGTTATTTGAATAAACCTTTTATATCTTTAGTTGTTAAAAAAAATAAACTATTAAATCTAAACACCATGAAAAAAGTAATATTCTTCCTAGCACTTATTGTATCTGTAGGTACATTATTCGCACAAACTAAACCAAAAACACAAACACAAGGGCAAAACAATAAAAAATATACTAGCCTTGATTCTAAAGTAGACAAAATAACTGGTAAATTGAAAACCGAGTTAATTCTTGATGATGATCAAACTACTCAAGTAAGAGCTATAACTCTTAACAGAGTTAAACAGGTAAGTGATGCAAAAACTAGCTTTGGTGAAGATAAAAAAGGATTTAATCAAGCACGTAAAACTATTTTCGAAGGTTGGGAAACAGAGTTACAAGGTATTCTTACTGACGTTCAATATACCTCTTACCTTGCAACCAAGGATCTGCAGAAAAAGGATAATATTGCGAATAATGATATTGAAGAAATGATTACTCAATAGTTAAGATAATTTTAAGCATAAAAAAAACCGTATCATATTACGGTTTTTTTTATGCTTAAAATTATATGTTTTATTTAGTTTCTCTTAACGAGTTGCCATCTTTGCCAAAAGAAATGTTCAATATTCTCTTTGTATCGTCTTGTTGAATAAATGTTACTAAACAATTTGTATTGTCAGCCCACGTAAATAGTACATTTTCCTTGTTAAGATCTTTAGCAAAGATTTCTGTCACTAAACTATCTGATTGTTCATAACCAATAATTTTTATAGTAGCCTGATAAGGATCTAAAGATGTAGCCCTGGTCCCTGATATTTTTACTGTACATAATTTATCTGAAGACTCTGATGCCAATTCCTGAGTTTTTGTACTTCCACAAGAAGCCATTAAGATAGCGCATAGAGCAAATAATAAACAACTAGTTATATTTTTCATAAGGTAAAGTAGTTTAAATGAGGTTAGTTTACTTTAAAAGTAGCAATAAATACCGATAATCAATAGTTATTACTACTTTTAAAGTAAACTATTTTGTATAATGATTTGTTTCTAAAATGAAATTTTATCCAATATCTAATGAAAAATAAAATAAAACATATAAAATTGATTCTTATATCTCTGCTCTCATTGATTTCAATATATGCTCAGACCCAAGATCTAAATTTGGTTGCACCCAATTTTACGCTTTCTGATATCAATGGAAATAAGATTTCCCTTTCAGATTATAAAGGTAAAGTTGTATATATTGATTTTTGGGCCACATGGTGCAAACCTTGTATGATGGAAATTCCTCATTCAAAAAAACTGCAGGAAGAATTTAAAGGTGATTCCAATATTGTGTTTATAAACATTTCATTTGATCAGGATATTGAAAGATGGAAGAAAATAGTAAAAGTAAAAAAAATGAAGGGGGTACAACTTATTTCTCCCGAAGGGCAGGATTCTAAGGTAATGCGAGACTATGAGGTAAAATATATTCCCCATTTTTTAATAATCGATAAAAATGGAATAAGAACTGCAAAACAAGCAAAAAGTCCAGGTATGGAAGGAATAGCGGAAGAATTAACAAAAATTATTAACCAATAAAAGATCCTATTTATAATTTTACATATTCAAAAAACTAATTGTATATTCGGTTCATTATTAGAATTTTTTATTTAGCAAATATGAACATAAAGAAAATAGTAAAAATAATTTGGATCTCGTTTGCGGCTTGCGTCACTTTATTACTATTATTTATCTTATCAATAGACTATAATTTTTTAAATTTATATGGTGAATCTCCTGGGCTAGATGTACTTGCAGATCCAAAAAGTGCTGTAGCTTCAGAGATATATTCTTCGGACGGGAAACTTCTTGGGAAATATTACCACAACTTTAACCGAACACCTGTAGAATATGATGAACTTCCCAAAGTGGTTATAGACGCCTTGCTCGCTACAGAAGACTCGCGTTTTTACAGTCATTCTGGAATAGATGGAAAAGGAATTTTTGTAATAGTACCAAGTCTTCTTGTTGGAAAAAAGAGAGGATCAAGTACACTTACCCAGCAACTCGCAAAAAATTTATTTTATCTTAGAGAAGCAGAAGACTACAAAGGTGTAATAAACGGAGTGGTCGTTGACAAAATAAAAGAATGGTTTGTAGCTGTCCAACTTGAACGTGCTTATACAAAAAAAGAAATTTTACTAATGTATTTAAATACCGTTGATTTCGGCAACAATTCTTATGGGATAAAAAATGCTGCAATAAGATATTTTGACAAAGACCTAAAAGACCTCAAGCTTGAAGAAGCTGCTATGTTGATCGGCTTATTAAAAGGTCCCTCCTTCTATAATCCAAGAAGGAATATGGAACGGGCCACCAATAGAAGAAATACTGTACTTTCTCAAATGGTAAAATATGGTTATTTGAGTTCGGTAGAATACGATGCAATAGCGGAAAAACCACTGATACTTCATTTCAGTGCTGATGGAGACAACTCAGGCCTTGCTCCTCATCTCCGTGCTTATCTAAAACCTTTCCTAAAAGAATGGTGTAAAAAAAATGGCAAGTCGCTTTATATAGATGGCTTAAAAATATATACTACGATCGATTCCAGAATGCAGCTCTATGCTGAACAAGCCGTAAATAAACACATGGCCAACTTACAAAGAGAATTTTTCGCCCACTGGAAAGGACGTGCACCATGGACTGATGAAGATCATAACGAAATAAAAGGATTTGTAGAAAAAATGGCCCGTCGCACTGACCGGTATATAGAACTTAAAGAAGAGTTAGGCGACGATGAAACTGCTATTTTCTCAGCGATGAAAGCTCCCGGTAAAATTCGCATTTTCACTTATCAGGGAGAGAAAGATACTACCATGAGTTATTGGGAATATTTAAAGTATAATCTTCATTTTCTTCATACAGGATTTATTTCTATAGAACCGAAAACAGGCTATGTAAGAGCCTGGGTGGGTGATGTAGATTTTAAACATTTTAAATACGACCATGTAAAACAAGGATTACGTCAGCCAGGTTCTACTTTTAAACCATTATTATATGCTGCCGCTATTGAAAGAATGGGCTTAACTCCAGACAGTAAAGTAATGGACAGACCTGAGACATTTACACTGCCAGATGGTAAAACCTGGACTCCTAAAAACAGTGATGGGCAATATAGAAACGATTACATGACCCTGAGACAAGCATTAGCAAAATCAGTAAACTCTATAAGCGCCTATTTGATTAGTAATCTTGCTGCAAACAATAAAGGTCCTGAATTATTAGTAGAGTATGCAAAAAAAATGGGTATCACTAGTCCACTAGACCCAGTACCTACCCTATGTCTTGGTACCAGTGATGTATCCGTTTTCGAACTGACAAATGCTTATTCAGTTTTTGTTAATGAAGGTATATGGAAGGAACCTGTGATACTTTTGCGTATTGAAGATAAACATGGAAACACACTTGAAGAATTCAGAAATGAATCTCGTCAGGTACTTACGGAACAAACTTCCGCTTATATGATCGAACTACTAAAAGGCTCGGTGGAAGAAGCCGGTGGGACTTCTGTTTCTCTAAAATCGGTGTATAAAATCCCATGTGAAGTGGGTGGAAAAACCGGTACCACACAAGGCTCTTCGGATGGCTGGTTTATTGGTATCACTCCTGAATTAGTTTCAGGTGCCTGGGTAGGTGGAGAAGAAAGAAGTATACGTTTCCGAAGTATGCAATTTGGTCAGGGGGCAAAAATGGCTCTTCCTATTTTTGGGTATTATATGCAGAAGGTTTATGGGGATAAATCACTGGAATATAAATATCAGTTTGACGAATTTACAATTCCTGCGTCTGACACTATTAACACTACCATTCCATCTAAAGAAGACATTGAAACCCCAAATGATGGGTTTTAATAATAAACTATTTCTATTAAAAAATTATATAGATCATCACAACAGCTGCAAACAAAATAGAAGCTGCGACATAAATTCTTTTTTGAAAAGCTATATCTCCTGTTGAAGTAAGTTCCCATTTTAAGTTATTTTTCAAAAGTAGTGTTTTTATAGAATTAATATCCTGAGCAGGTTCCAAATAACTTAACCCAATTATGGTTACAAGATTTAATGCAAATAAAAGAGTTGCAAAATAAAAGAAATTATATTCTGCCATATATTTTAGCAATTCATTTTCAATCCAACCATTATTATTCATAAATGTAATTATAAACTTTGAAAAACTAAGTACAATACCTGATATCAGGGTGTACATGGCAGCATTAGGTGTAGCTCTGGACCATAACACACCTACAAGATATATTGCAGCAAATGGTGGTGTAAAATAGGTAAGCACCGAAGTTACAAAAAGAAAAATATTACTATGTAACGTTTGTAATAACACTACCCATATCATAGAAACAATTACAATTACGATAGTTGCAATTTTTCCAATATTCATCAAGACAAAATCATTGGCATTCGGATAAATTTTCCTATAGAAATCAAAAGTAAATAGTGTCGAACAGGCATTGAACGAGGCTGAAAGAGCAACCATGCCTGAAGCAACGAATCCTGATATTACTATCCCCTGAATACTTTTAGGAACATAACTAAAAATAAGTAACGGGTATATTTTATCAGCATTGGCATCCGAACAAAGAAAATATCCCAAAAGACCAGGTAAAATAACGAGCGGAAAAACCAATAATTTCAAATACCCATGAAATAAAGCTCCGGCTTGAAAATGAAGGTAATTTTTACTACCCAGAAATTTTTGGATCAACTCATGATTGATACAATGGTACCATATTCCTATTATGGGCATTCCTATTAAAACGCCAGGCCATGAGAATGTATCCTCTCCAATAGGTCTAACCAAGCTCAAGTATGTTCCGGAAAAATTAATGACTTTTGTATTAATTTCTCCAGTAGTAAGAATGAAAAATGGAAGAAGAAGTCCTCCGATTAAAAGAATCCAACCAATCACAAAACCACTCATTACAATAGCTCTTTGCCCTCCAACAATTGAATAAACCCCGCAAAAAATAATCATAAATAAGCTGGAAGTATAAATATCTATTCCAAGAAAAAAATTCGCAACAAGAGCTATGCAAATCAGGATCACAGAAATGCGAGACATGATGTACATGAAAATTAACAAAACACTTGTGATAGAAGCTGTAGTATTATTAAATCTTTTTCCAATATATTCAGGGGTAGTATAAATATTATTTGCCATATATATTCTCCCAAAAACGAGAGAAAGAATAATACAACAAATAATACCTGTCAATTCAAAGTTAAATACCGCAAGCCCATCACGAAATGACCAAGCAGAGATGGTGATAAATGTTGTGGCTGCTGTATTTGTGACAAATGCTACAAAGCCTACCACAAACCAATTAAAACCATTTTTTGCCAAAAAATATTGAGCAAGTGTTGTTTTCCCCTTTGAGTAATGTACTGCAATTACAAAACAAAGGATAAAGAATGCAACAATGGTATAGGTACTAATCGAGTCAAGCATATAACTCTGCTATATACTAATATATTTATAAAAAGTTGTGTTTTTTAGATATAATTATCCCTTAATCATTAGTAATAAACTCTTTATAAAACTAAAATGGCTAAACTTCTAATTTTACCCCAAAGGCCAGTAACGTTAATATCAAAATGCCCAACGCAATCCGGTAGTACCCAAAAATTTTAAACCCGTACTTAGTAAGAAATGAAATGAAAAATTTAATAGCTAACATGGCTACAATAAAGGCTACTACATTACCTAAAAGCAAAATTGAAATATCTTCTGATTGAATAGATTTATATCCTTTTAAAAGTTTGTAAGCTGAGGCTGCAAACATCGTAGGTACTGCAAGGAAAAAAGAAAACTCTGCCGCTTTTTCTCTGGTTAGTTTTTGTGACATACCTCCTATAATAGTGGCCGCAGAGCGCGACACTCCAGGTATCATCGATATAGCCTGAAAGAATCCAATCTTCAAAGCTAAAGAATAATCTACCTCTTTTTTCTCTTCTGGCTGATTAAACCATTTATCTACAAACAAAAGTAGTATTCCTCCCAACAATAATGAAATAGCTACAACCTTTGGGCTTTCCATTAATTCATCAATTTTGTCGCTAAAAAGAAGTCCAAGAACTGCAGCTGGCAAAAAAGCTACAAAAAGTTTATAGTAGAAATCTAAGTTTTGAAAGAAACGTTTCCAGTATAATACTACCACAGAAAGTATAGCACCAAACTGAATACTTACTTCATAGATCTTAGTAAATTCCGATTTGCTTATTCCCAAAAGAGATGAAACAATAATCATATGTCCTGTAGAAGAGATAGGCAAAAACTCCGTAATGCCTTCTACAATGGCCAGAATAATAGCATTAATTATTTCCATCTTCCTTTTTAGGACTATACAAGATAGCGGCAAACTCTAGTGCAAAACCTAAGACTACCACTACCGGGCCAAGTGTAAGACCAAGAAATCCGATACCATATTCTCCGGTTTCCATCATCATAATGATAAAACCAATAATTATAATGACTACTCCAGCAATCATCAATTGATAATTGATCTTATCAAAAACCATTAGATTTCCTTCTTGAGTACTTTTTTTGTCATTTGTTAAATTCTTCTTTGACATATATCTCGCTTTTATTTTTACTAGTTATTATTTTTTATTTTGTTCAAAATTCAAAGTATAAAGTTTATAAAACCTTAACTTAATACAATTCATCTAAGGACATTCTTAGATAGGTACTCACCGCTCTGAAAGAACTCATGAACCCTATAAGAGAACCTAAGATGACAAGCCCTCCATAAATCATAAGTACCAATTCATCCTGACGAAGTTCGTTTAATTCTTTCAATTCTCCATAAGCAAAATGCATTAATCCGAAAAGTAACGAAGCAGCAATGGCTCCACTTATCATTCCCTGCATAAGTGTACGCACTAAAAATGGCCACTGTATAAACCATTTGGTCGCCCCTACCAACTGCATGCTCCGGATTAGAAAGCGTTGAGAGTACAACGCTAGTTTAATCGTATTATTGATAAGCAATACGGAAGCAACTAATAATATTATACCAAACACCGCCAGCACAGCACTTACCGTCCTAATATTTTTATTAATCTTATTAATTAAAGCCTCTTGATAATAGACCTCCCTTACTCCATCCATAGCGGTTATTTGCTCAGCTATTTTTTTCATATTCAAAGAATCTGAATATTCTGGTTTTATTTTTACTGAATAAGATGCATATAAAGGATTTTCATCTAAAACCTGGGTAAAATCTTCTCCATAGGTCTCTGCGAATTTCTTTCTTGCTTCCTCCTTCGAAAAGTAAGTCATCTGCGCCTGATTGTTCTTTTGAAGAACATAACTCCTCCTCGATAAAGTAGTTTGAAGAATAGTACGAAGGCTATCTGTTGTCTCATTTTTCAGAAAAACATTCACTTCTATGCTTTCCTTTACCAAATCGCTTAGTTTCTGAGCATGGGAAAGTATCAGCCCCAAAAGACCAATGACAATCATGGAGAGTGTAATGCTAAACATTACAGTAAAGTAAGGGTAACTACCCAGTGTTTTTTTGTTACGGTAAGGCTTTTTAGCAGATCCCATATAATACAGAAAGGGCCAAATTTATAAAAAATTTGGCCCTTTTCAAGTTATTTTTAGAGAGTTATCTACTTATTTTTTATTACGCGCTCTCAGTTTAGCTAAAATCGACTCCTCTTTTACTTCTTTCAAAGGAACCGCTTTGGTAGAAGATGTCGTTTTCAATTCAAAATATTTGCCTTCAAAACTAAGATAAAATTTCTTTGACTTAGACGAATTAACATTAAACTCCAGAACATCGTAAACTTGATCTTCAAAAGTTTTTGATAAAGAAAGTTTACCTTCGTAGAATTTATAGTTTAATTTACTGATTTTTTTATCAAAATCGATATTTACATTATCAGCAGTACTTACTTTTGCTTTGTCAATTTCACCAGTAGGGACATCTGTAGAGCCTTTATTAATCCCATTATCCTCATTGGTTATTCCTCCATCGGGAACATTTGCTACTGCAGTTGAATTGACATTAGAAATATGATTATTATTAACTGAATTAGTATTCTTATTGGAGTTTTTCTCAGTTTTAGTCGTTTGTTCTGCTATTGAATTATTATTCACAATAGCATCGTCTGCAGTATTTTTAGAAGAAGATTCTTCTGAAATTTTAGTGCTAGCAACTACCGTTGTATTTTCTTTATTATGAGAGAAGACAGACATATAATAAATCCCTGCCCCAATTATACCTACCGTAATGAATGACGCGGCTATTTTAACGGCTGAAGAAACGCCTGTTGTAGCAGCTACATCAATGTTGTTTAATCTGTTTTTTAGTTGGATTTTTCTATTGGTTTTCAAGGACTCAATGATGTCCTTTTGAAGATCAACTTCACTTCTCAACAGAGGGTCATTTTTCATCCCCGCTTCCATCGCCAGTTGATCTGCGGCATTTAGTTTGCCGGTCAAAAAAGCTTCAATATTTTCTTCGTTAAAACTCATCTTATTAATTCCCCCATATTATAATTAATCCATAAAATCACTTGCCTTGTACAATGTTCTTATCATTTTATCCAACTCCTGCTTACACTTGTACTTTTTTGTTTTTGCAGTATCTGAGTTTGAAAACCCCATTTTTACAGCTATTTCTGCCATTGACATCTCATCAAAATAGTAATACGAAAGAAGCAATCTACAGGTTTCTCCCATATTATTAATGCACTGATTAACAACTTCTATTCGTTCTCTTTTATCAGTATCATTAATGACGGTACTCTTAATCTCATCTTCTCCTGTATGCCTACCCTTACGTTCCAACTCTTTTCGCCAAAGATTCTGACAAATACTATAAAGGTAAGTACTTAATTTAGATGAGAGTACAAACTCTGGACTCATTACCTTTTGCCAAACTACTATCAAAGCATCTTGATATACATCCTTTGCTTCCTCTTCAGTCCCATTATTTTTGATGATCATATTGGTCATCATTTTATAATTTTTCTTATAAAGAAAGTCTAAAGCACGTTCATCACCTTTTTTAATTCTCTCTATGACTTCGTCGTCAGACATTAATATATACTATTTATTATGATATGGTAACCTCAATTTTTGTAGTTTCTAAGCCGCTTTCACTAAAATTCCACTATTTCCAATTAAAAATTACAAAAAACATTTACCAATTTACTTTTTCAAAAACATCAATTTAAACAATAAATAGCCTGTTAGTTATTTAATCTATATTCAAATTATGGATTAAATGTAACTAATTAATTATAAACAGTCAAAAAATCATGGAATTCTTACAATAAAAAAAATAGCCTAACCTCTTAATTTATCCAAAAGATTATTGAATTGTTTTATCTCAGTGGAATTTAGATTCTTCATTAAATTATCATAGTCAGGCATCTCTTTGTCAATTTTAGCCAAGAGTTCAAGGCCTTTTTTAGTAATTATGATATCTACCGCTCTCCTATCCTTTTCACATACTCTTCTTTCTACCAATGACTTTGTTTTAAGGCGTTCTACCATACGAGAAGCGTCACACATTTTATCCAGCATTCTTTCCTTTAACAAATTGATTGTTGCTGGTGCAGGTTGCTGACCTCTGAGTATTCTAAGAATATTAAATTGCTGGGAAGTAATGTCAAATTTCTTCATAAAGTCTCTGGTTTGTGCATCTAACCAGTTAAAAGTATAAATCAAATTCACCACACTTTTGGAGTATTCGCTCTTAAATTCTTTCTGTTTAATTTCTTCTTCCAACCTCATTTAGCAAATATAGTAAAACTGTATAAACTTCATCTCAAATATACGTTTAAACATTATATGTTACAACATATTTAATAGATTTATTCAAAAATAAGATGTTTCACAGAATCTCCAGAATCAGCGAGCTCCATTAGAGATTCAATACCTATTTGAAGATGTTCTTTAACAAATTTTTGAGTTACCGAAACATCACTTTTTGAGGTTTTAACCCCATCTGGTGTCATAGGATTGTCTGACACAAGCAAAAGTGCCCCATGAGGGATGCCATTGGCGAAACCTACTATAAAGATTGTAGCGGTTTCCATATCGATACCCATGGTACGAATATCTCTGAGGTAATCCTTAAATTCCTCATCGTGCTCCCATACCCGTCGATTGGTGGTATAAACAGTACCTGTCCAATAATCTAACTCGTGTTTTTTTATTATGGAAGAAATAGATTGCTGTAATCGGAAAGAAGGTAAGGCTGGAATCTCTGCTGGCATATAATCGTCACTGGTTCCCTCTCCTCTTATTGCGGCTATTGGTAAAATAAGATCACCTAATTTTGTCTTTTTCAAACCACCGCATTTACCTAAGAACAATACTGCTTTGGGCATTACAGCAGAGAGCAAATCCATTACAGTAGCTGCCATAGCACTACCCATTCCAAAATTGATAATCGTAATATTATTACTTGTGGCAGACTGCATAGGTTTGTCGAGGCCTACGATCTCCACACCAAACTGATTGGCAAACATATCTACATAATTTCTAAAATTTGTGAGCAAAATATATTCGCCAAAAGTTTCCAGCGGAACCCCTGTGTATCTTGGCAGCCAGTCTTTCACTATTTCTTCTTTGGTCTTCATGGTTGTTAAATTAAATCCTATCTTTATTTCGATTATTCGTTTGTCAAATATACTTATGAGCCTTTTTCAAAAATTAAACTTACCGCAATTTGATCTAAAAATCAAAAAGGAAGAAGGCAAAACGCTTATCTTTGATAGTATACGTAAAAACTTCTTTTTGTTGACCCCGGAAGAATGGGTAAGACAACATTTTTTAAATCTTTTGATCAGCCACTACAAATATCCCAAATCACTTATAAAAGTGGAAACGGGATTGCGTTATAACAAATTATTAAAAAGAAGTGACATCATAATATACGACAGAGATGGAAAACCTTTTTTGCTAGTGGAATGCAAATC
>JANYCO010000738.1 GCA_025360235.1 Cytophagales bacterium | reverse complement strand
GTAAAAAAAGTATGAGATTTTCCAGCGACCTTTTCTATTCTGCATTCTGACATAGTTATTCCTGCTTTCAATGCGAGTTGGTAAGCTAAAAATTCCCATGCGGCTTTGTCTATTGTATCAGAAGCTGACGGAAACTTTGCGATCCAGGGATGCTGTTGGTCATCAAGAATATTTGCTTTTGGTCTTGCTCCACCGAGAGATGAACCGGGCGCGATAAGTACAGTAAGCCATTTTTTCACCTCTTCGCTATCATCATCGGATTCAATCACTGCAGCTGCATGTTGCAATTCGCGTACATTAGCCCAATGAGGAGTTGGAGTGTTTTTATTATTATCTAAAAAAGGCCCATCTGGATCCGTTTTGAAACGTAAAGCCCCCATCCTGCTTTCATCATAAACGCCTAATAACAAATCTATATCATATAGTGTCGGTATAGTATTACGACTTTCCCTTGCCAGTTGTGCTGCGCGCCTTTTCATAAGGGTTCGTCCCCAGGTGTCGGGCATTGAGTCAAGGAATACACCAAAATTTTCTTTGCCATTAGGGTATTGTTGACCGCTAAACCAGTCAATGTCCGGATCAAGAACCAATTGTGCTTTCGTGTTAAGCCAGTTATTGTCATACGCAAAACTGAAGGCTTTCTTACCCTTGGCTTGTTGGGCAGTGAGCACACCAATACAAAGGGGAGCTTCCATTCCCTGCCAATGTGCATATACCCATATGTCCGTCTTTGCAGTCATAGTTATTTAGCAGTTACCAGTTCCAGATCCTGTAGTTTGCGGCCGAAGGCATCATCTGCAGCCAGCTTCAGGAAATCATCTTGTAACCCCAAGACTCTTAATGTATTGAAATATGCACCCATCGAAACACTGGGATTTCCTTTTTCAATCTCGTATAGGGTCGACCTGTCGATTCCTGCACGTTCTGATGTTTGGATAGTAGTGAGTTTTCGGCGTTTACGGGCAAGTTTGATATTCTCGCCCATCTGTTCGAGCGTTCTTTGGTATTTTGGGAATAATATTTGCTTTTTTGATTTCATTTGTTGGTTATTATCCACAAATATATTGATTATGTAGGAAATAAGCAACAAATATTTGGACAACACCCACTGTAAAGCTATTTCAGGACTATATATACGAACTTATCGGAAATAATACCTGATTTTCTAATAATCAGTGGTAGTGAAAAAGGGAGGAGTTCATTTTTGTCGTTATCTCCAATCTTTATGGCCAAAATTAGGGAGCTTACACCTGATACCTGATAATTATACAAAAGGTATATCATAGCTCGACAATAATTCAATCCTGTCAAATGATATTTTATAGAAATAGAAAACAACCAGGCAAAACAAAAAGCGCTATCTTATTTGGCTTTAGTTTGATTGTATGTGTTCTTTCATGTTCAGTGACATATTCTCAGTCCTCAATTAAAGGGAAAGTTATAACAGCTGATTCAAAATTACCTGTATTATCCGCCTATATATACCTTAATAATACCTCATTCGGTTCAGTGACGGATAAAAATGGTGATTTTGAGATTAAACATGTCCAAAATGGTAAATACGAATTGATAATTTCATTTGTTGGATACGAAGTAGTAAAAAAATCAATTATAATAAGCGGACAAATAGATGTTGGACAAATTAGTATTATACCAAAAATCAACGAATTACAGGAAGTAATTGTGATGCCTTATATGAAAGATGGGTGGGAAAAATATGGTGAAATTTTTATCAATAATTTTATTGGTGTCTCCCAATTTTCACAGGAATGTAAAATAATCAACCGAAGCGTTCTTAAATTTAATCTTAATAAAAGAACAAACACAGTTAAGGCTACTGCAAGCGAGCCTCTGATCATAGAAAATAGGGCCTTAGGCTACATAATAAAATATGACCTTTCAAAATTTGAGTACAATATCGATGAGAAAACCTTTCTCTACGGGGGGACAGGTTTTTTTGAAGAAATGACTGCGGCTAAAGTATCACAAAATCGAAAGTGGATTGAAAATCGGATGGAAGCTTACAGTGGGTCATTAATGCATTTTATGAGGTCACTTTATAGTGGAAGTCTTACGGAAGAACAATTTGTAGTACGTAAAATGCTTATGTTGACAGCTGGAGAAAAGAAAAGGGTCGACTCGATTGTAAAAAAAATAAAATCTTTACGACCAGATATTGCCACAATTGAAGAAAAAGACCACAAATTCACAACACTGCGATCAGGCAAACCTTATCAAGATACATTGGAATATTATCGAAGAGTCAAAGAATCAACTGTAGGATATGATATGATCTTAGATCCTCATCTTAAGCCAGATGAAATTGGAATAAAAAATGATAAAAATGGTTTGCTATTAATTAACTCAGAAAAGTTGTTTGTTATTTATCTCCCCAAGAAAAATTTACCTGAATATCAAAAGTTTCTTCTCAGGTTAAAAATAGATCAGGAAGTTGGTTCAAGAATTATTCCTATTACTGGCGTGCCAATTTCGGTCTATAAGGAAGGAATGTTTTTTGATGGAAATGATATTAATATATCAGGATATTGGTCTTGGTTTGAGAAAATTTGTAATAAGCTACCCTATGACTATTATCCGTTACCAAATAAATAGTCTTCGTTTTGCAGTAAAAAAACTGGGATTCTATTATACTGTCGTGGATGCCATGTTAAAAGCCGGTTTTACAAAAGAAGAGATAGGAAAGATAGGTGGTGGCAACTTTTGCCGCATATTCGATGTAGTGACAAAGGGGCACAATTAAGCCCTAAAAAGGCTAATGAACAGGTGGTTTTAGGGTCAGGCTTACGATGAGAGTATCTGCTTGGCTTTCGCTTCATTCAATGAAAGGCATAACGCTGTCACCAGCATAAGCTGTATAATTATTTTCATGGTTTATTTTTTTTTGAGTTATTTAACGGATGTAGTAATAGCTGTTTCCGTCATCAACTTTTTGGTCAAGTCTTAACTCGCCGTCTGTAATTGATTGTACTACGTATCTAAGATTGAAAAATAAGTAACCTGATTTGATAAAGTAATTCAGTGTATTTATCGAGTCAGAACCATACCGATCTCTTACCCATTGTATTGTTGTATTTGCATATTTCCCGTCGTCATCACCGACAACAACTTTATGATCATCAAAAATAATATAGCTATTCCGCGTTTCGGTTTGACTAGGTCCAACCGCACCACCTGCTATTCGGGTACGTCTCCATCGACCTTTTATATAATACATGATCGAGTCAACTGACTTATTGTATAAAGTAACCGTTAAACCAGGCTGGCTCTTTTTGCAACTTAGCATACACGGCATTACAATGACAATTAAAAAAGCTACAGTCATCTGAATTTTATGCTTCATGAGGTTTGAACTTTTCAATAGAGAATAAAACCGTTTATTTATAAAAAGTACTAGACGTTATTTATTAATGGGGTAATCAATTTCATTTTTTTCCAAGCAACAAATATTTTCAAAACTGAATCTAGTCGGGAGAGCCGTTTTGTCGCTGGAAAAAATTGACAAACTGGCTGAAACTGGCGATGGTAAAGGATTTCAGCGCCTTATCGAATTAATGTCAGGTAAAAGAGAAAGACCAATCTTTCGATTGATCTTCACTTTAGTCGGGAAGACAGGACGATAATTTTAGCTTGTAAATTATTGAAATTCAATATTTTAAATATGCATTTTCAACATAGGGCACCTAATAGGGCACAGGGTAGTGATTGATCAAAGAGCTTCAAATGAATTCAAATTTAATCAAAAACCCTCATTCATTTTAGTTGTGACGACAATTCTATTTATCGCTTGAGTTTAATTCGGTATTTCGTTACATTTTTGTCACCTTTCTTTTCCAGAAGTTTTTTTGCAACGCCTTCTTTTAGATCACGACTGGCGGTCGGGGCCGATATATTTTTAAACATCTGTAAATACTCCTTGCGCGTGAAAGTTCCATCCGGATGTCTTTTGATGAACAGATCAATCCTTTCAGCTACTGAAAGAGATTGTCGCTGCGTTAATACAAGTTCACCCAGGGCTTCATCTACCACATTAAGTATAAATTCGATAAAAGTTGTACAATTACCAACCTTGTCGGAATCTGAAAGTGCTTTATAATATTCACTCTGCTTTCTTTTAATGATAGATTCAACCGGTAGATAAGCAAATACGGGGTATTGCCCTGCGAGGATCACATTCTGCCACAGTCTTCCCATTCTTCCGTTACCATCAGTGAATGGGTGTATAAATTCCAACTCATAGTGAAATACACAACTCTTTATAAGAATGGGATCTTTGTCTTTTTGCAGGTATGAGAATAAATCATTTAAATGCCCTTTTACAAGACCTGGTGGTGGTGCTACATGAGTCACAGAGGGTCCTTTGGCAATCCCAACCGAAGTGGTACGTAGTTTACCAGGTTTCTCAATCAGTCCTCTCATAAGCATCGCATGTGCATCCATGAAAGAGGCCTGCGTAAACGCTTTCCATTTCTCAAATTGGTCATAAACGTTCATAGCATTTTGTACTTCTAAAATATCTTTTTCGGGAGCGAGAACCCTTTTATTTTCAATAATGGCAGTAACCTGGTCTATGGTTAGCGTGTTGCCTTCGATTTCCAGGGATGCCTGGATGGTCTTAATACGGTTCTGTTTTCTAAGCTCCGCTTTAGGGGCTTCGAGGTGCGTTGCAGTTATAAATCCAAGCTTCTCTGAGACACTTGATAATAGCTCAAGAACTTTTGGTGTAATATCATATGGAGGCTTCATGATAGTATCACTTGATACTATCAAAGATATATTAAATAATTAGACAAATAGAGAGAGGGATTTATTTTGAAGCTTTGAGACTACAAAAAATGCTGATTTATGGTAGTATGGACACAAAAAGAGCAACCATATCTGATTGCTCGTGTGTCGGGAAGACAGTTGAAGCCACTGGCTGTATATCAATCAGTTACAGACGTTTTAAAAACGCTCCCTAATTAACCCCATTGTTTTTGAGCTTATTTACTGTGTAAAGATAGATTTAAACAAAGTATTATTCAATACGTAAAAAAAATTACAGGGAAGCAAATGCACCAGCCATGTATTCCTGTTCGGATCTTGAAATTCCGATCTGTGCTGCTATTTCCCGCCATTGGCTTACTGCATGTTTTACCTGATCGATTATAGTGTTCATTTGTTGATCAGTTAACTGGAAGAAGGCACCTACACTTTTGGCAAGTTCAAAATCAAGAGCGTTGTTATCCATATCGATGTTCAAAGCGAGTCCATCTTTGTCTATCGATGGGTTGATATCGTAAGCGGGAGACAGGTGCCATCCATTATCAATTACAATAAAACCGTGGTTTCGGTAATGATCATCGGTATTTGATACTGCAATATTAAACACGATCCTGCGCCAAAGCTGCTCAAGATCTGCCTTAATATTTGATCCTGAAAATTGAATGAATTCAGCAATTTCCAGATAACTGCCAGGTGTATCCCGGATGGTATCCTCACTGTTTCCGGTCATTGTCATCGAAGAAGCGAAATGAATCCGCTCGCCCATTGACCTGTCAAATCGCTTTGTAAAAAAAGTATGAGATTTTCCAGCGACCTTTTCTATTCTGCATTCTGACATAGTTATTCCTGCTTTCAATGCGAGTTGGTAAGCTAAAAATTCCCATGCGGCTTTGTCTATTGTATCAGAAGCTGACGGAAACTTTGCG
>JANYCO010000706.1 GCA_025360235.1 Cytophagales bacterium | reverse complement strand
GAAAACGATTTATACAAGGGACCTGAGTATGTACTATTTTTTTGATAGTCCTTTGCCAATGCCCAATAAGCAAGGCGCTCTCCTACTTCCTTCTTTTTTGAAGGATGAATAATATTGACATCACCAATATCCAAGGTCACAACCATACCAGAATTTTTAATGGAATCCATCGACACTCTTTGTGCATTGCGCAACTCTGCTGATTCGGTGTTCATGATTCCTGAATATTTATAAGGAGAAATCTGTACGAAATAGAAAGGAAGATTTTCCTGTCCCCATAATTTCCGCCAATCTCTGACCATAGAAGCTTGATAAGAACTATACTGATCGGAGCTCCCCACATTCGACTCACCTTGGTACCAGATAAATCCTTTAATAGCAAAGGGCGCAAGAGGACAGATCATTGCATTATACAGAGCTGTGGAGGTATTAGGTCCAATTGTATTTGCCGAAACTCTGCATTGATATTCCCTGTTTTTTATATCAAACAAATAGAAGGTATTGTTACTATATTCTGCTACCACCAAATATTTCCAATTACCATCCAATGCTACTTTTTTACTTGTATCCGATTTTAAGCATATAGACATTGGAATTTGAGTATCCCAAATTCCGCCACCACCCTGATGATCGATAATCCGAATTGCAATCAAAATTTTATTGGAAGTGATCAACGAAGACGGAATTTTGTAATGACGAGGAGTTTGCCAATAGCCGGGCCTTTCGGTCGCCCCTACTTTTACACCGTTTACCCAGGTCTGATCCATGTCGTCAATTCCGGGAAGATCGATCTGTAACTCTTTTCCTTTCCATGATTCCGGAATATCAATAGTTTTTCGAAACCAAACAGCCCCATCAAATTCGCCAAGCTTTGTTTTCTCCCATTGTATGGGTAATTTCATTCTTTCCCATTCCAGATCAGAATAATTAGTAGTACTGCAAACCGAATCTGAAAAATTCAAATTCTTCCACATTTCAGAAGCCAACAAATTTGACAGATCAATTTTAACATGTTTCTTCAACCACTTCTCTCTTGAACATTGTTCTCCCTTCCTTTGTTGAAAATTTTCTTTCAGAGCTCCAAATTCAGGATAGATACTTAAGGCTTCTATACTCGTCCAGGATTTTATCTGCGTACCTCCCCAACTTGTATTGATAAGGCCTATCGGTACATTCAATTTTTTATAAAGCTCCGACCCAAAATAATAAGCGGTGGCGCTAAAGTCTTTTAAATTTTCAGCATTGGCTTCTTTCCAGTTTCCCTTACAATTTATTTCCGGTTTGAGTGAATATGATTTAACCACCGTGAACATCCTTATGCTTGGATTTCTTATTTTCTTAATTTCTTCAGCAGCTCTATATACAGTATCTTTAGGAGGCCAACCACTGAAGGTCATTTCCATATTCGATTGTCCGGAACAAAGCCATACTTCTCCCAATAAAATATTCTTAATTTTCAATTCGGATTTCTTACCAGTTACTGTTAATTCGTATGGGCCACCTGCTTCTATGGTATTGATTATTGCTGACCATTTACCAGAAGTATCCGATTTTATTGTAGTAGCTTGTCCCCAACTAGTTTTAACGGTTATCTCATCCTCCTTAAACGACCAACCCCAGACGGTTACTTTTGTTTTTTGTTGAAGCACCATATTATCAGAAAAAACAGATGGTAGAGAAAGACTTTGAGAGAAGCTGGAGACATTAGTTAAAAAAAATACAATTATAGAAAATCTAAAAATCATAGTCAGGGAAATTTCTATCAAACTCATTTGATTTAAAAGTCGGATTGATAACCACGTTATACCACTCGTAATACTCATAAATTCCTTTGTCGTCGTATATTTTCATTACTAAAGGAGCATAATTTAATTTATCGATATACAATTCCATTTTGGGGGAATAATCGTTGGGTACTGTTATTATTTGTCCTGTAGAAACATTCGTATAACTGCTTACCTTCTTTTTATTCATTTCAAGAATCATATATTCACTTAATTTCTCACGAGTTGCAATTGTTAAAATGGTTTCCCCTTTCTGTACAGTGTACTGATAATATTTAAAATTGGGATTATTAAAGGATATTATCCAACAAGGGCGCCCATTCCAGGTTATAGTCCCTGTAGTGTTGATCATGGATTCTATATCCTTTTGATATTTGGCTGTGAGATGTTCTAAAATAGAAATGAGATGCGCATAACCCGATTCATAAAGCGTATGATGTTGATTTTCTCTCGCAGTACTTCCCATAGGGTCAAGACTAATGTTTACCCATGGAAATCCGTTTGTATTGACCAAGGCATGGTTATTATTTTTTCCCTGCACAAACAATACCTCTTGTCCAACTTTAGGAACCTCCTGGCGCATGTACACTTTCAATGGATTGTATTGAAGTTTTACCGCAGTAAGTTGCATCCCTAATTTTCCATTAAAGCGCTCCTGCTTTTTCATGGTATACTTTAACGCTGTAATTTTTTTGGACCTTAAAAACATCTCCTTCACTATCTGATAAGAAGCGGGATCTTTCTTATCCAGTGAAATAGACGATAAAAAAATTATTCCCACTAGTGATAGCAGAAAAAAAACTAACGTATGTTTATATATTCCTTTCATAATAAAAAGAAGAGAAGCGTTACTGCGCTTCTCCTCCCTAACCTGTTTATTAGCTTCAATTATCTAATACAGCTGATACTGACTAGTAGTTGTAGTACCGATCACTGTTGTAATTTTATAGGCATTTGTAGTGCAATCGTTAACCAACGAAGGTGTTGCAGATGCATTGTTATAATTCCAGTAATAGCCACCCTGAACATCAATATATGTAGGGCTTATAGCTGGAATGGTAATATTCATTCTTGCATGGGCTGTTTTCAGAACATAAGGACCAGCATAGGTAGTACCACAATTGGACCAAACAAAAGGATTTATTGCTTCTGTTTGATAACTATAGTTACCATCATAGGTTTTTCCTATTTCATAAATCTTATTTAAATTTGCATCTACTGTATCGCCATCAACTGAAAGTGATAAACCTGCCCAACTGTTAGCAGAAGCGTAAGTACGCAATTGGAAATAACTTTTGTTACGAACTGTACCATCTTTATAAGTAACTGCAAAATTACCCCTAACTCGATAAACAATAGTAGTAGTTGGAGGAACTACAGCTTGCCATATATATCCACCATTAACGTTCTCTATAGTGATGTATCCATTCACTTCAACAGTTTCACCATTGGCTAAGGATTCAACAACATAATTCTTATAAGTAATTTTATATACCGTTCCGGCAGCATTGAAAGCTGTTCCAGTCACAATATCAAAAGTTACTATACCACTTTTCATCACATACCCGCAAGGAGTCTGAGAACCATAATGCATTTTATAAATTTTATTGCCGGATGCATTGTTTGTTGAGGAATCGATATAAACAACTCCACATGGAAGATTATAAGCAGAAGATCTATGAGTAGAACCACCACCGATCTTATTGTTGACAAAATCACTAACGTCATCCATAGCTCCATCCGCTGCAGAAGAACCTTGCTGGTCACTTGGTTTTGTTGTTGTTTTAACGTTTTGCTTGTCCTTTTTACAACTCGTTGTTACAACAGTAAGAGCAATAAATATTACTCCAATAATAAAGATGCTTAACTTTTTCATAGATCAAATAAGGGTTTATTTACAATAGTAAACTAATGTCTTAAATATGATAAATATCATGCCAAATATAATAAAACAAAGCTAAATTTGATAACTTTTATTTCTAATTGTGTAACATAAAGAATGACAATAAACATAAATTTGTTCAACTAAAACAAGCTTAGGAAGATAAAAAATATATGGCGGATAAAAAAAGTACTATTATAAAGGCAAGTTTCCCTATTACTGGGCTAAGTTGCGCTTCCTGCGCTATTAGTTCAGAATCTATACTAAAGACTCAGAAAGGAGTAATTAATGCCTCTGTCAATTTTGTCAACTCATCCGCTTTAATAGAATACCAATCTGAATTGACCAATATAAATGAATTTAAAAAAGCATTGCAATCAATAGGGTATGATATTATTTTTCCACAAAATCATTCCGATGTGGATGCAGAAGTGGAAGTTTATAAAAAAAAAGAATTAACAACATTAAAAAATAAAACGCTATTGGCGTTCACTTTTACACTTCCCGTGGTGATCATTAGTATGTTTTTCCATCATAAATTTATGTATGGAAACTTATTTTTAATGATCATCACGGCTCCTGTAGTTTTTTGGTTTGGAAGGAGTTTCTTTATCAATGCCTGGAAACAAGCAAAACACCGACAAGTCAACATGGATACCTTAGTGGCGATAAGTACCGGAATCGCTTTTCTATACAGTAGTTTCAATACTTTATTTCCTGAAGTGTTAATGAAAACAGGAACTCATCCAAACGTATACTTTGAAAGTGCGGCAGTTGTTATAACATTTATTTTATTAGGAAAATTATTAGAAGAAAGAGCAAAATCAAAAACTTCAGGTGCTATAAAAAAACTAATGGGTTTACAACCAAAAACAGTTAAAGTAATCCGCAACAATAAAGAAGAAGAAGTAAAAATAGAAGAGGTACAAAAAGGGGATTTGATCATGATCCGACCAGGAGAAAAAATACCTGTGGATGGACTAGTTATGTTTGGTAAATCTTATCTGGATGAAAGCATGATCAGTGGAGAAGCACTTGCCGTGGAAAAAAAAGAAGGGTCAAAAGTATATACAGGCACCATCAATCAAAAAGGCAGTCTTACTATTAAAGCAGAAAAACTGGGAAGTGAAACACTTCTTGCCCAAATCATAAAAACTGTTCAGGAGGCTCAAAGTAGTAAAGCTCCAGTACAAAAATTCGTAGATAAAATAGCAGGAATATTCGTACCAATAGTTATGGGAATTTCTGTTCTTACTTTGATTATTTGGATTGTTTTTGGAGGAGAAAATTTTTTTACAAATGGACTTATTTCTGCCATTACTGTTTTAGTGATTGCTTGTCCCTGTGCACTAGGTTTGGCTACACCAACTGCACTTATGGTTGGGATAGGAAAAGGAGCTGAAAAAGGAATCCTGATCAAAGATGCGCTAAGCCTTGAAAAAGCCTACCATGTAAACGCTTTGGTACTAGACAAGACAGGTACTATTACTAAAGGAAAGCCTGAAGTAGTAAATTTTACGTGGGCAGACGATTCGCTGGATAAAGTATTTTTAAGTCGGTTATTGCTAACGATGGAACAAAAATCAGAACATCCATTAGCGGAAGCCGTAGTAAGTTATTTAAGTAAAAACTTACTTCCTATTGATGGATTAAGTTTTGAAAGCATTACTGGCAAAGGTATTCAAGCAGATTATTTGAACAATCGTTATTTTTCCGGAAATGATCTCCTCATGAAAGATCATTCTATAGTTATTCCCGAACACTACCAACAGATTTCTGATAGCCTAAAAAAAGAAGCCAACACCGTTATTTATTTTTCTGATAGTAAGAAATTATTAGCCTTGCTCGCTATTGCAGATGCTCTTAAAGAAAGCTCTATTCAGGCAATTGCTGATCTTCAGAAGAGGGGCATAGAAGTATACATGCTCACAGGAGACAATCAGGAAACCGCTAAAACCGTTGCCAATAAAACAGGCATTAAAAATTTCAAAGCAGAAGTATTGCCAACCGAAAAGGCGGCCTTTATAAAAGCGCTTCAGGCAAGTGGTAAAATAGTGGCAATGGTTGGAGATGGTATAAACGATAGTGAGGCACTTGCTCAGGCGGATGTGAGCATTGCAATGGGTAAAGGTACAGACATTGCTATGGAAGTGGCTCAAATCACTTTGATGAATTCTGATTTACAAACGATAACTGAAGCCTTAAAACTTTCCAAAGCCACTATCAACACCATTCGTGAAAATTTATTCTGGGCGTTTATTTATAATATAATTGGAATACCTATTGCTGCAGGGCTCCTTTATTCATTCAATGGTTTTATGCTTGACCCAATGATAGCAGGTGCTGCCATGGCCATGAGCTCTGTTTCGGTTGTATTGAATAGTTTGAGATTGAAATGGTCTAAATAATCTCCCTTTTTTACTTTTCTACCGACTCAAAAGATTTTTGGAAACTAGATAGGTTTTTAATATTTTGCACAATGCTTAACCTTATCAGAATAGTTGCATCACTTTTTTTATTCATGAATTCCTGTCTTGCTTTTTCGCAAGGTAAAAGCATCTCTATTAACCAGGATAATAAAAACAGAACCTGTAAAGATAGCTTATACATCAAGGATTATTCGGAACAATTTATGTTTGGAGTTTATACTTCTGCTCCAACCTTACAAGAACGAATAACTACTACTGATTCGAAGCTTGGGAAATACAATTCTGACTTTAAAGGTAATTTGACCAGCACTTTTGGTTTTAACGTTGGCTACAAAGTGTTAGGCTTTTCCTATGGATTCAAACTCCCTGTAAATCCTAATTCTATAGACAGTTTAGGAAAATCAAGTTATGCTGTACTTGGTTTAAAGATCCGTAAAAAAGCACTTACACTTTCGTTGGATTACAGGAGGTACCAGGGTTTCTATGATGCCAGTACTACCAATTTTAATAAATCTCTCCCCGATTCAACACCGTTTAATATCAGACCTGATATGGCAGTAAAAAGTTATTCTGCCACAGGAATCTGGAATTTTTCATGGAAAAGATATTCCTTCTCGGCACCCATTACCTATTGTGACCGTCAGGTGAAAACACGATTCGGTTTTTTGTTAAAAACGGATCTAAGTTATTTAAGACTCTCTTCTGATTCTTCTTTTATTTCTTCAAGTCAACGAGTTGCTTTTGCCGACTTTGGAAACGTGAAAGCTATTGATGCCATTGTTTTTAAGACTGGTCCTGGTATTGGTATGAATCTGGTTTTTTTTAAACGAATGTATTTTTCACTGAATTTATTTGTAATGCATAATAACGTACTTTATCGTTATACTGATGACGCTAACAAAATGAGTGTTTGGAGGTACAACTCTAATTACTTCTTAGAAGGTGGGGCTGGACTTGGTTACAGTTCAAAACATTTTTATGTTGGTCTGAGAGCAGGCGGAGAAAATAATGTAGTAAGCGTGAAAGGCGCCAGAATACAAACCACTTTTGGTACGGTATGCCTCGATCTTGGCTTCCGAATGAAGGCTCCAAAAATCCTTAGCAAAACCTGGGAAAAGACATTGACACGGTATATTGGAATCTAAATTCTATTCAACAATCAATTAGAAATTACTTATTCAATTCTTTAAGAATAAGTTTATCCCTTCCATAAATATCCTTAAAGAAAAATACCTGATTGTTTGCATCCGTAAAACAAGTCCAATAAGTTATTAAAACCGGAATCCTCGCTTTTAAACCGATCACTGTATTTTCCCCTCCATCAATAATTTTATCAATATCTTTCGGGCTCATCTTTTGATCTGCAAGCAGAAAGGCCGCAAGATCCAATGGCTTGTGAACTCTTACACATCCATGACTAAACGCTCTTATATCTTTTTCAAAAAGAGACTTCGAAGGAGTATCATGAAAATAGACAGAATAAGGATTTGGAAAAATAAATTTTACCCTTCCCAATGAATTATCTTCTCCAGGCTTCTGACGAATCACAAATGGAAAATAATTTTTAGAATATTTAGAGAAATCGGTGATGTGCACTGCTGAATCACCTTTCATCAATTCCATATTATTTCTGGAAAGGTAAGTGGAATCCGTTTTTAATTTTGGAAGGATTTCATTTGCTGAAATAGAAATCGGTACAGTCCAGTGTGGATTAAATTCAATAACCGTCATTTTAGAATGAAAAGTTGGAGTTTCTTTATTGGTGGCTCCAACCACGACTTTGGTCTTATAAACTTCTTTGTCATTTTTGTATACACGAAGAAAATAGTCTGCAATGTTTACTATTATATAATAGTCGGAAAGTTCGCCTTTTTGAAGCCAGCGACATCGTTCCATGTTTACTCTTACTACATTTTTAATTTCTTCTAATGTAAAATTTAATTTGAAGAGCGTTGCTTTGTCAATTTTTCCACTTGGAGCTAAGCCCACATGTTGTTGGAAATAACTTAAAGCCGCCAAGAGGTCACTATTAAAAATAGTAGTTGTAGGATCTTCATGGCCAATTCCTACAGAAAGTAATCTATGTTTCACTTTTACAATTACCCATGAAGTATCACCCACCTTCAGATCCTTGCCTACGTAAGGAATTGCATCCCATTCATAGGATTTATCTTTCCCAATAGAATCTACTTTAAAAAGTACTGCCCGAAGAACGTTGTACATTGGGTACTGTGGCCTGAACTCGCTTACCAGTGTATCCGGGTGCTGTGTTAGGAGTTTGGAAAACTCTTCTGAAGTATGCGGAAGATGAGGATCTCTAACATAGTCCCAGTCTTTAAAAATAGTTTCCGGATTGGTTTTCCCAAAACGAAGATGATGTAAATAATGCAAATAATTTTTAGTGACTTCTAATTCAAGTTTCCAGTACAGCGTATCGTTTCTTTTTTTCTTCTGCATGAAACATACTTTGAACATGCTATCCAAAGATGGTATCCCATAATCGGTAGGTAGAAGACCATCGAAACGTGAATCATTTAAGACTCTGATTATATGATGGCATTTTGCACTGTCGTTCCAGAACCCTTTGTATTGATTAGCCTGATATACTTTAAGCGTAAGACTATCCAATCGAATAGTATCGTTTTCCAAAATTAAAGGGGGCGCAACACTGTCGGCTGTAGCTTTAATAATAAGGGGTTCAATAAAAGCAGAAAATTTAGTTACATCAGGAAAAATTTTCTTTTTTTCCTTTTTCACCTTACTGATAGAATCACTTTTTATCTTAATTATAGAATCGTTTTTTGCAACAACAGCAATAGAATCTTTGTAGTGTTGAGTACTTTTAACAGGAACGGCTTTTTTCTGACAAGCGAAAAACAAACAAAACAAAAGGGAAAGTGACAGTGTAAAAAACTTCATGTTTAACAATTTGAAATTTAACGCAACCAGATACATTTTTTTAAATAATTCTCGTCGGGATAATAATGAAAAAGAATAGCATTCTCTTTTATATGATTGGCAATAAGAGCGAATCCATCAGGCGGAAGTGTTGGGCATCCGAAACTTTTACCTAATCTGCCTAATTCTTTAATCACCATTGGTTCTGCATAAGCAGCTGCATGCATTACAATAGCCCTGGTTCTTGCCTTATCGTTGTATCCTGGATCAAGACCATCAAGTCTTATAGACAAGCCATGACAGCCGGAATACGATTCAGCTACTTTATAAAAACCCAGGCTGGTTTTCAGGGATTGTTCTTCGTTTGAAAAGGAATGCGCATAAAGATCTCCTGAATATTTTCCATGACATACATAATCATAGTGAACTAGGGTAGTATCTTTCATAGAGATCAGGTAAAAACGTTTCTCAACAGAGGATCTTGAGAAATCAACGATAGCTAAAAAATTTTCTTTTTCAGAAGTGTTGACCTGAATGTTGGAATATCCTTTCAATGCAAATTGAAGAACTTTCGAATCAATGATTTTAGACAATTGGGAGATTTTATCTTCAGTACAAATCGCATTTTCTTTCGGAGGATCAGCTAATCCTATGAAAGCGTTAAGTAACAACAGTATTCCTGATAGATAGATAAACTTCACAATAACCTGTTTAATTTCTTACAATATACTACGATATTATTAAAAATAAGTTCCTCATTATTAATAATATAATTTACCTCTTTTTAAATCCCCGTTTCCCACCACTTGAAGGCCTATCTTTTTTAGGTCCACCAGTGCCAAAGTTTCTTGTTGCACCCGTATTTTTTCTTTTTCTTTTGTCTGGGTTGTGTTTCGTTTTACCTGAAGGTTTCAATTCAGATTTACCTTCAGGTTTTCTACTTACATTCTTGTTTCTTACAGGAGTGGGAGTTTTTTTTGAAACAGATTTTTCATTAGTCGGACTCGAATCTTTTATTGCTTTGTAGATCCCATCTTTTTCATGATCGGTAAGCTCCCGCCAATCACCCAAAGGAATTCCTTTTAAAGTTATATTCATTATTCTTACACGCTCCAACTTCACTACCTCGTATCCAAAATACTCACACATCCTTCGTATTTGTCGGTTCAAGCCCTGAA
>JANYCO010000675.1 GCA_025360235.1 Cytophagales bacterium | reverse complement strand
TCCAGCTACCGTAAAGGCGCCAGTTACATTGATTGAATCGACATCCGCGCAGACACTAGGTACTAAAGCTACAGCGGAAGGTACTGGCACCGGAGTGAAGGTAATATCGACAGAGTCTACTACTGTATGACATTTTGCATTTCCACCTACAGAGAACAGATACAACCTAATTTTCGGCTTCGCTCTGTCTGCAGCGGTTATAAAGTATTTTGCCTCTAGATCACTTGCATTTGAGAAAGTACCGGAAGCACTTACTGCAGGAATAGAAATTCCGGCTTTAGTAATACTCCAAAGGCCACCATCTGCATTAATAATTAAACCTTGGAGCGAAACATGATCATTGTCAACGCATACTTGTTGAGAGGCTCCTGCATTTACAATTGCTGCGGGTTCAGGTACAAGTATTAAGGATATAAGAGCCGAATCGTTAGGACACCCTGTTACATTGGTTAGTTTAACCATTAACACAGCACCTCCATTGGCCACATCACCTCCATTTGGAACTTTCGATGGGTTAGGATCATAAGTTGCAACCAAAGCACCTGGTGGAGGAGATTGAGTAAGAACCCCAACACCATTTGGAACCGACCAGGTTATTACCGGACCAGCAGCAAAGGCAGCTGGAGTGGTAGTAGCATTCAATATTATGTTGTTATCCTGCGCACAGAATGTCTGCACCGGATTTACGGCATCAATAGAAATTGGTGTATTGAACGCCACATTTATAGTATCCGCATAACCGCTTGTACATACACCTGTATTGTTTATCGTATAAATTAAATCAATGGCTCCGGCTGCAATATCTGAGGCAGATGGACTATAGGTAATGCCAACGGCTCCTGAATTACTAGGGCTGAACGCACCACCAGCAAGCGCTTGCTTCTTAGACCATAATCCTGCAGGTGCACTAGGAGTTATGTTTGCATTATTAAGATTTATAAGATTACTATTTGTGCAAGCTACAATGTCAACACCCGGAGTAGTAAAACTTGGTTTTACTTCCTGAGTTATCGTCATTGTTTTTGCTTCCACAAGACAAGAGATATTAAGTCCTGTAGCTTTCAATGTGAATGTGGCGGCAAAACCGGAAATCGTACCAGTAGTGCTTATGCTTCCTGGGCTATTTATAGCCGAAGCATTTGCACCCTGTAACCAAACAGCAGAGAACCCTGAAGTAATGCTTCCATTCAATGTGATAGCATTCAAAACGTTTGCTTTATCAGAACAAACAATTTGATCAGCCACAGAAATAAATGGAGCCTGGTGTGTACGTATTGCAACTGTATCCACTGCTGCCGGACAGGAAGGATTAGTTCCAAGAGCAGTTATTTTGACCATTATACTGTCTAATGAGAAATCAGAACTATCAGAATTAAGTGCGAAAGTAGTATTCGCACTGTTAGGCGCTATAATTGAACCAAAGCCTTGAATAGTTGACCATGTTACACCACTGGTATTTGAAGGAACCGAATTAAGATTTACCACCATTCCCAAATTATTTACGCAAACATCTAAAGGAGACGTTACTGTTACAGTAGGTGCTACCACTAAGGTAACAAGAGCGTCTACCGTTGTACCAACACCATAACAAGCGTCATCTGTTGGGTCAAAGGTAATGGTTAATGTTCCAGGTCCGGCCATAGTAGGCGTGATAGTAACTATCGCTTGCTGAGTAGATGCAGAAGGTGTTGTCACCAGGCCTGCTACAGCAGTACCTAATGTTGATGTCCAGGTTCCTGCAATACCAGAGGATACGGTATAGTTAAAAGGTAAAACGTTTGCATAACATATAACAGTATCTACCAGATTTGCTAAAGCCGGTGAAGGATTGAAATGTATGAACATACTATCAGTAGCTGAAGGGCAAACTCCATTTCCATTTATACTTGCAGTTATTTTTGTAACATTTCCGCTAGCGTCTTCAAGAGCAGCTGGGGTGTATATTGGTGTACCAGTTGGAGAGTTCGGATCATCAAATACGCCAGCTTTATCACTTAACCATGAAGGTACTCCTGCACTATTCGTAGAGGTAGAATTTAATTGAACAGAATTTCCTGTAAGAGGACATAGTGTAATATCAGGTCCCAAATCTAATGTCGGTGCTTTTGCTATATTAATCACCATTGCATCATTTACCGCCATACAACCAGCAGCACTTCTGGTTGTAGCAATTATAGTAACACTACCTGCTGCAACATCAGCAGCTGTTAAAGTATAGGTTGGGAATAAAGGATGGAAAGTATCAATTCCAGTTCCGGTGGCTGTCCAGGTAGGAGTAGTCCCATTTGTTAATGTAATCAGAGAGAAATTGTATTGATGTGTTTCTCCGGCTGATTTAGAACAGAAGCCTGCATCAGGGCCGATGTTTATGGTTGGTTGAGGTAATATCGTTACTTTTAATGTATCAGTAACAGGGCTACAGCTTCCATTTCCATTTACAGTGTACAC
>JANYCO010000668.1 GCA_025360235.1 Cytophagales bacterium | reverse complement strand
TTAAAGGCCATGTGAAATTATATAAAGAGAGCGCAACGATGTTTTACAATGGAGCCGAAGTGACCATTGACAAGAATATGGTGAAAGCTGTAAATAGAGATCGTTATTTTATAGTAAAAGGAAATGGTAATGCGGAAGAAGTAAACCCAACAGGTTTTGTCAAACAGTCAAAAAAAATATTTTCTGAATGTAATAACATCGTTGATTCCATCAATCAGAACAAATATAACTTTGATGACATAATGCAAATTGTAAGTGTATACAATGACTTTTATACTATGAACGAGCAACTTCTTACTCAAAAATAAAGCGTGTTAGTCTTTCCTGTTCAATGTAGTCCAGATCAGGTCTTTTAGTTCCGTCAAACCAAATCCGGTGTGGGAAGAGATGAAAACAGCCGGAACATCTTTGGGAAGTTTCTTTTTCATTGCAGTCATTAATTCGTCGTCCAGGTTGTCGGATTTTGAAACAGCCAATAACCTTTTTTTATCAAGCAGTTCCGGATTGTATTTCTTTAATTCTTTTACGAGAATATTATATTCTTTTTTAATATCAATATTATCTGCTGCGACTACAAACAGAAGAATAGAGTTTCGTTCGATATGACGAAGAAAGCGCAGACCAAGTCCTTTTCCCTCGGCAGCCCCTTCAATAATGCCAGGAATATCAGCCATTACAAACGATTTATAATTTCTGTAAGAAACTACGCCAAGATTAGGGACCAAAGTTGTAAAAGGATAATCGGCAATTTCTGGTTTAGCTGCAGATACTTTGGAAAGCAAGGTAGATTTTCCGGCATTAGGGAATCCTACAAGTCCTACATCTGCCAGAATTTTCAATTCTAAAACAACCCATTGTTCTATTCCTGGTTCCCCTGGCTGTGCATATTCAGGAGCTTGATTCACAGAGTTTTTAAAATGGTCATTTCCAAGACCACCACGACCGGCTTTTACAAGGATTACTTCTTGTCCATCCTCAGTGATTTCTTTCATCATCTCTCCGGTTTCTGCGTCACGGGCTATGGTCCCGATAGGTACTTCAAGAATAATGTCTTCGCCGTCAGCACCGTGCATACGGTTTTCGCCTCCTTTTTCACCAGGAGTACCGTTTACGTGTTTTTTATATTTTAAGTGAAGAAGTGTCCACAACTGTGTATTGCCACGCAGGATGATATGTCCACCTCGTCCGCCATCGCCACCATCAGGACCTCCGTTGGGAACTCCCTTGGCACGAAAGTAATGGTGTGAGCCTGCTCCACCTGAACCGGAACGGCAACAAATTTTAACGTAATCTATAAAGTTGGAGGATGCCAATTTTTTTACTATTTTTGTTTCAATTAAAGGGCAAAGATAAGCTTTAATTGGCAAAAAGAGTTTTAATTTTTTAAAAAGGTTTTTTTACAGCAATTCATTTTTAGTTAAGTCTGTAAGGTAAAATCAAGAAATGTAGGATTATGAAGTATACTTTTTTAAGTAGCCTGTTTTTTTGGCTTTCAATTTTTTATAGTACAGCGCAGAGCAAAGAGCCTTGTGGAGCAAGAGCTTCGGGAATGGGAAACGCTATGGTCACTGTTTCAGATGAATGGTCGCCTTTTCACAACATTGCGGGCATTGCTGCTCAAAAGCGGTATGCGGTAGGACTGTGGTATAAAGATGACTATGCCATTCGAGCTTATCGTGAAACTGCTTTCAATATGACGGGAGCTTTATGGAAAGGTGGACTAGCCTGTTCTTTTTACAGATTTGGAAATGAAGTTTATAATACCAACCGCATTTCACTAGGTTATGCGCATAAGATAAGCCTCGTGAGTCTGGGTATACAGGCGCATTATGTGCAGGTGGCGATGGAAAATCTTGGTGTCAGAAGAAATCTGGTGCTGGATTTTGGTGGAATTGCAGAACTAGTTCCCAATAAATTATTCTTCGGTGCCAATCTTATAAATTTAAATCAGGCAAAGCTAAACAATGAACTATTGCCCGTTATTATGAAGGCTGGGTTGTCTTATCGACCGGGTAAGAAAGTAATGTTGAATACCGAAGTAGAGAAAGATATCCTCTACAAACCTATAGTAAAAGCCGGATTGGAATATGCGATCATAGAAAAATTTAGAATCAGGACAGGTATCAATACAAATCCCTTTGTAAATTTTTTTGGTGTAGGATTTCAAAATCATACTTTCCAGCTCGACTATGCACTGACAAAGCATTTGCAGTTGGGGTACTCACATCGAATAAGTATTTTGGTGTTTTTTAATAAATTAAAGTGAGAAAATTTTTACTATTATTTTTTTTATTTAAAATGACTTTTTCTTTTTCACAAACAAAAGAAATTGATCTGGATAAACTCATTCAAGATTTGCTGCGGCAACAGGACTTGCCCACCAATTATGAAGATCTTTACGATGTTTTGTATCAGTATTATCTCACTCCATTGGATCTCAACAAAGCAGACCGCGACGATCTGGAAAGCCTGTATTTACTCAGTACTTCAGAAATCAATTCCTTTATGGAATATAGAACTAAATACGGTTTGCTGACTTCCATCTATGAACTACAGGCAATACAAGGGTGGGAGATAAGCACCATCAGAAGGCTCCTTCCTTTTATTGAAGTAGGAGAGTCCTTTGATAAAGAAAAATTTCTTCATCGCTTTCTTACAAATTCTAATCACTTCTATGTTTTTCGTACCGACTATGTGCCTCAGGTGCGTAAAGGATATATTCCGGATAGCTGGGGAAATAAAGTATATCAAGGTTCGCCACTCAAATATCTTGTCCGGTATAAAAACAGCATTGGAAGAGATTTTAGTCTTGGGTTCACAATGGAGAAAGATGCAGGAGAGCCAATGCTGTGGCAACCAAAAAAGAAAGAATACCTGATGGACTACATTTCTTTTCATGCCTGTGTGTTCAACAAAGGTAAATGGAAAGCTATAGGACTTGGTGATTATAAGTTGCAGTTCGGACAAGGGTTGGTTTTTGGTGGTGGGTTCTATATGGGGAAAAGTGCCGAGACAATTCTTTCGGTTAAAAAAAATAGCCGCGGTGTTTTGCCTTATAGTTCGGTGCTTGAATCCGGCTTTTTCAGAGGGATATGTTTTACCTATTCACTTCTAAAAAATATAGAACTTACCGGAGCATACTCCAACAACAATAGAGACGCTGGCATTCGTTATGATTCACTAGCACAACAAGAGATTTTAAGTTCGTTTAATGATTATGGAATGCACCGAACAGCAGCTGAGATAAAATCAAAAAGAAACCTTAATGAACAAAATATTGGAGGAAATATTTCTTTTTATTCTGGCAACAAAAAATTCCGATCAGGATTTTCCTGCTTGAATACTATTTACAGTAAACCTGTTCAGGAGACCGACAGGATTTACAACCGTTTTGATTTTAATGGAAAAGCGAATACGGTGTTATCAGCAGACTACAGTTGGACGGTGCAAAATTTTAATCTCTTTGGAGAAGCCGCTATTTCACAAGGAGGAGGAAAGGCACTTTTATTGGGAGGAATCACTTCCCTTTCTTCTAAACTGGATTTTTCTTTTCTCTACAGAAATTATGATAAAAATTTTCATTCTTTTTATGCCAGTGCTTTTTCGGAAGGAACAACTGCATCCAATGAAAAAGGAAGTTATTGGGGATTAAGAATAAAACCACATGGAAAGTGGACCTTTAGTGCTTACTACGATTATTTTGTATTTCCCTGGTTAAAATATTTCAAAGACAGCCCTACTTCCGGCTATGGCTACCTTGGCCGTTTGCAGTTCGCTCCCTCAAAAAAAATTTCGTTATACTTTCAGCTCAGAGCTGAAGAAGCAGGGAAAAACCAATCGGACAATTATACCAATATAGATTTTACTGTACCTTCCCGAAAATACAATTACATGCTCAATATGGATTATAAATCGGGATGTGTTTCAATGCGGAGTAGGGTGCAGTGGAGCAGGTACCAGCAAAGCAATGGTGCCACACAGGGCTTTGTAGTAGCACAAGATCTTAATTTTGATTTCCGAAAAATAAAAATCAGTACCCGTTATGCACTCTTCGATACCGACGATTACGACAACAGGCAGTATGTTTATGAGAAAGATGTTTTGTATTCTGTTTCTTTTCCTTCCTATTATGGAAGAGGGAGTAGAACTTATTTTATTGTTCAGTTAAAATTGGGTAAAAAGACGGATTTTTGGTTTCGTTATGCTCTAACCAGTTATACCGACAGAACGGTTATTAGCAGTGGCTGGGACGAGGTACAAGGAAGTAAAATTAGCGAATTGAAGTTTCAGATCAGACGGATGTTATAATAATTGTTAATTATAAATGGTTAATGGTTAATGAAAATTTATTATTATTTTTGGGAATAAGATGAAAGGATGTTTTTATCATTAACCATTAATCATTAACAATTGATAATTAATTTTTATTCGGTTTTGGAAATTTCCGAAAATGCTTCGCAAGGGGACATAAGGAGCGCCTATCGGAAAATGGCTAAGTTGTATCATCCGGATGTAAACAAGTCTCCGGATGCCCATGCTAAATTTGTTTTGATAAAGCAAGCTTATGAGGTGCTGATGGATCGTCAGAAGCGTGTGGTTTACGATGAGAAAATTAAAACAACTGCAGATCCATATTACAGTTATACCCGTTGGGTGGAAGAGCAATTTGAAAAGGAGAGGGAAGAAGCGCAAAAAAGACAGGTTGAATTTTTAAAAAGAAAAGAAAAAATAAGACAGTCAAAACTCTACTATCCTTACATGGCGGTACTTTATATTTCTACCACAGTATTGCTTGGAACCGCTGGTCTTATTTTAGTTGCTTGTGTTGTAGCTATTGTTTGGTACCATGTATTTATGTTTTTCTTCATGTTACCTTTTATTTGTCTCGCCGCTGTAGTACTTAAAATAACATTGGATGAGTTTAGGAAATATAGGGTGCTTTTTTAAGTCAATTACGAATTACGATTTCTCCTGTTTTCTGTTTCTTGTTCCTGTTTCCTATTTTTAATTTGCAGAAGTCTCTTTCTTTTTGAAGAGGTTATTGAGGCTGTCAAATATCAAGTTTATAGCCAGTGTATTATTGAAGTCGACGTTGTTCTTAGCTTTATTGTTCATGCGGAAAGCGGTTTGATTTAAGTAGCCAAGTTCGAGACGCATTTCAGGGTGGAATTTATAACCGATCATAAAATAAAATCTACTTTGATCTAATAACTTATAACTGGGAACATTTTTTCCATTACTAATAAAGAGCTCTTCGGAAGTCATAATGTAACAAGTTCCTTTATCCAATTTAGAGTTGTTGAGTGGAATAACAGCCCGTAACATATATCGAAATCTATTAATTTTGTTTGCATCAGGAAATGTATAACTATTGTTTGGCCCTGTCGGATCCCCTAAATGAGTGTCAGTGGTTTTTACTCCATAAAATCGGAATTCGTAACGGTAACGTTGAATAAACTGAATTCTGCCGTGATTATGATATAACGTTATTTGAGGGCTGGTGCGAAGTTCAGGCTGATAGGTAGTTTTGCCATTTGCAGGAAATGACCATGTACCAAACCAGGTAACGGGAGACCAGGAAAATCTTATTTTGTCATTTGGTTGGTAATGAATCCATGGTCTTAGTGCATCCTGATAAGGATGTTTAATTATATCGAAATTGCTTTTCCCGACAACATCGCCCTTTTCATAACCAGAATTTGGATCAGCCTGTCTTCGCATTTCTACATCTAAACCATAATTAAATTTCCCTTTTATTTTGCCGTTTAGTTGCGCATTTAGCCATAACATATGGTTGCCTATATAATCCCTGGTGGCCTTAGGGTGTTGAGCAAAACAGCAGGAAGAGGATACTAAAAGAGATAAAGAAAGGGCAAAGAAATACTTGTTCATTGTTACAATTTTTTGTGGTATTATTTCAAATTAATTTGCAAATATCTGATAAAATTTCAAT
>JANYCO010000635.1 GCA_025360235.1 Cytophagales bacterium | reverse complement strand
TCAAAACTCTCCAGGAATTTTTTGTACCTTCCGGATTATCCCTCCCATAACAGGCTCTGGCAATAGAATTGGCGTCTTGATGACCTATCCCAAAAAAATCGATATGCATGATTTCGTATAAAAGATATTCTGCGCTATCTGGTTTGTTGAATTCTTCTTTGATATAACGTAAAATAGTTATCAGATTCTGAACTAGAGGAAGGGTAAGAATATCTACTTTCCTTTTTATGCTAAGCGAAATATTATTTTTCTGAAGCAGTTTTACAATATTGTCCACTTGCTTATGGTTTCGGTAGATGACAGAAATTTCACCCATGGCTTCACCATTAAAATGCAATTTCTGAATTTCTTTTACAATTGCCAACTCTTCGTGTCGCACATTGAAATATTCCGTTACTTTAGGAACAGTAGTTAAGGAGTCTAATTCTTTATTACCTGCAATTAAATTTTTATCAAGTCCGGGAAGTTTATTAATGAGACGTTCTTTGTTATATTCAATTAGTGTTTTGGAAGCATCAAGAATTGGTTGAGTGGAACGATAATTTTCTTTCAGCAAAACTATTTTGATATTCTCAGCATGTCGTACGTTGAACTCCAGAATATTACTCATATTGGCACCCTGAAAGCGATAGATGGACTGGTCGTCATCGCCTACTACGAACACGTTTGGTTTATCCCAATAGGAAGCAAGAAGATTTATAATCTGATTTTGCGCGCCATTGGTATCTTGATATTCGTCAACAAGCATGTATAAATAACGTTCCTGATAATTAGCAAGTAAATTGGAATTAGAACGAAACGCATCAAGCACCCAGATAATCATATCGTCGTAATCGTAACGACCGGCATTGCGCATAATGGTTTCGAAGTTGTCGAACTCTTTTGCTCCAGCGCGTAATTTTTCCATACGTTCGGTTTCGTCGTCAATGGCTTTTTGTTTTAGGTCGCCGGCTTTGATTCCTGTTTTGGCATTTCCCTTTTTATAAATAAATTCTTCTCTTGTAGGAATTTCTACAAGGTACTCGTCTATTTTTTTTGATATAAAATCAGAAGACCAGCCTTCTCTTTTCATTATAGAAAATAAGGTTTTCAATTTTCCAATTTCATAATAGACATCGCCAACGAATCTTTTTAGAATATGTTTGGGGCTAAAGCCATCAATTAATTTTTCAAACAATTGTGCTTTTTCAAGATCTGAAATAGCCTGTAAACCACGTATACCAAAGAGATCAAGATTTTCCTGAATTACCTGATTACAAAAAGCATGGAAGGTAAAAATGTTCACACGATAAGCATCTGGCCCGATAAATTTTAGCAACCGTTTGCGCATCGCTACGGTACCAGCGTCGGTGTAGGTGAGGCAAAGAATGTTATGAGGTTTTGTATCGGTATCGCTTAAAATTTTTCCGATACGTGCGGAGAGAATCTGTGTTTTCCCTGTTCCAGGTCCTGCGATTACTAACAGAGGACCTTCAATATGTTCTACGGCGGATCTTTGTTCTTTGTTAAGTTTTTTTAACTCTTCAAGAAAGGACAGGTCGTAGTTGTGTTTCATCGTTTGGGTTAATTTTAAGTATAATTTACAGTAAAATTATGAAAACAAAAATAGGTACTAGGAATGCAGTATATCTGCGTTAGCAAAGAAATTTTCAATGTTTCATGTTTCCTTTGTAAAATCATGGCTTCATTTGCTTTTAATGGCTGAAGTGAATTTTAACGCAAAGCTCGTAATCCCGATAGCTACAGGGATCTCAAAAAGCACAAGGAAATAAGAATGGAGCTATAGTAATAGGAAATGTTAAAATCTATTTAAAAATAAATTAACTTAAAATCAACTTTTGGCCGACTTTAATGGTATTGCCTTTAAGATTATTTAGCTTCTTTAATTTCTCAATAGAAATCCCACCATACTTCTGAGATATAGTCCACAAAGTATCTCCGGGCTGAACAAAGTAATACTTTGGTACTACCTTACTTGTAGCAGATTTGCTGCTGGAATTATTACTGGTTCCTGTGTTTATAGGTTTCTTTTTCGTCGTAGTCTTTGAAGACGTTTTGGTGTATTTCATTTTATAAATCACCAATTTTTGTCCAGTGCGAATGATATTACTTTTCAGTCCGTTCCATGATCGTATTTGAGAAACAGAAACACCGTGTCGGCTGGCAACTTTACTTAAGACTTCTCCGTTTTTAACAGTATGAACAATCTTCTGACGGTAGGCTACAGCACCAGCAGTAGAAGACCTGCGCCTATCGTTGGTGGCTACTTCTATAGGTTCAGTAACTACATTTACACATTCGGAAATTTCATGTTGATTAAGAAGAAATTCTAATTTTTTCTCTTTTGGCAAACGAATAGGGTAATTGATATTGTCAGGTAAAATATTGGTACGGATAGCAGGATTTAATTTTATAAAATCCTCATAACAAATATCTAATTTTTCACAAAGGATATGAATATTTACAAATTGTTTTAGGAGAATAGTATCCGTTTCCATTGGATAGAGTATGGAGTCTGCAACGATATCATAGTCTTCCAAGTAATGCATACCATAAGTTACAGCAACAAACTGCGGCACATAACTGCGTGTTTCTCTTGGCAAGTATTCCCAGATACTCCAAAAGGTATTCTTACCAGATTGTCGGATCGCTCTTCTTACAGTGCCTGGGCCACAGTTGTAACTTGCCAGACAAAGATCCCAGTTTCCAAAATATTTATAGAGCCATGTAAAAAATCTACAGGCCGCTTCTGTAGATTTATATATATCCAATCGTTCGTCCACGTAGTCGTTTACGATGAGGCCGTAATCTCTTCCAGCAGCAGGCATAAATTGCCATGGTCCGGAAGCGCCTGCTACCGAAATAGCCATTGGGTTCAACCCTGATTCTACTATTGGTAGATATTTCAATTCATCTGGTAATCCCCATCTTTTTAATGCTTCTTCAAAAATTGGGAAGTACAAATTTTTTCTGCGTTCCATTGTACGGAGATAATTTTTGTTTTTCCCGGTGGTAAAATAATCAATAAAGCCTTTTACTTTTTTATTGTAAACAAGTGGCATCTCATTTTGTATTTTTGCTAGACGTCTTGCTATTACAGTATCCAGATCAGTATCTTTTTTTGTCTGTTCCATCAAAATAGAGTCTGCCTTTAATACAGAATCCATACGAGCAAGCGTGTCTAAAACCACTTGCTCAATTACAATGGTATCCACGGCTACGATGGTATCAGGTTTTGATATCAGCATAGAATCTTTTTGCGGAGGGGCTACCTGTGCATGCAAGAAATTAGGAAATAAGAAGGTAATTTGTGTTATAAACACAAATGCAAAAACAAGACTACTTCCTTTAGGTATTTTCATTAAAAACAAAACGGCGAAATTTTCTAGTTATTATTTTTCATAAGGTAATTGGAGAATGCCATCATTTCTGCTTCTCCAAAAGCCTTAGTCATTATTTGTAAACCAATAGGCAGTCCTTGTTTATCGGCACCATTAGGGATGGACATAGCAGGAATACCGCAGAGGTTAGCTTGTACTGTAAAGAGGTCAGCCAAGTACATTGAAATAGGATCACCTTCGTGTTCGCCCAATTTAAATGCAGTGGTAGTGGTAGTAGGAAGGATAATAAAATCGTACTGTGATAATATTTTTTCTGTTTCCTCTTTTATGAGTCTTCTTATCTTTTGTGCTTTTGTGTAGTAAGCATCATAGTAACTTGCGCTAAGCACAAATGTACCCAACATTATTCTCTTCTTTACTTCTTCCCCAAAACCTTCCGATCGGGTATTTTTGTACATTGATTCTATGTCCTTTGAATTTGGACTTCTGTAGCCATAACGTACTCCATCAAAACGAGCAAGGTTAGAACTGGCTTCAGCGGTAGTAAGAATATAATAAGTAGGAAGAATATAATCTAAGTAAGAGAATTTTACGGGCTCTACAGTATGACCTTCTTTTTTCAGAAAATCTAATTTGGCTTTCGTACGCTCACGAATTTCTTCACTTACGCCTTCGCTTTCAATTCCTTCTTCCAAGTAACAAATTTTTATTTTTTTGTTGAAGGAAAGATTTTGAGAATAGTTTGGAACCGGTTTCATAGAAACCGTACTATCGTTGTCGTCCGCTCCTGCTATAACTTCCAGAAGAAGGGCTGCGTCTTCAATATTTTTGCTGATGATTCCAATGCTATCGAAAGAAGAAGAATAGGCAATCAAACCGTAACGAGAAATTCTTGAGTAAGTAGGCTTCAATCCTACTATACCACAAAAGGCAGCAGGCTGTCTTACTGATCCACCTGTGTCCGAACCTAGAGACGCCAGACATAAATCCGCCTGAACTGCTACTGCAGAACCACCGGAAGAACCACCAGGAACTCTTGTATTGTCTGCATCGTTTAGTACAGGTCCGAAAGCGGAATTTTCGTTAGAAGATCCCATTGCAAATTCATCACAGTTCTGACGACCTATTATAATAGCATCTTCGTCGATCAGGCGTTGCACAGCAGTACCATTAAATTGTGAAATAAATTTATCCAAGATTTTGCTCCCAGCCTGAAGGCCTTTGTCTTTGTGACAGAGTACATCTTTTAGTCCAACTACCATTCCGGCAAGTTTACCAGCTTTTCCTGCTTTTATTTTTGCGTCTACTTCATCAGCACATTTTAAAGCATCTTGTTCGTACACTTCCAAAAAAACATTGAGGTGTTTTTTTACTTTTATATTAGAAAGGTAGTGTTCAGTTAATTTTCTACAGTTTACTGAGCCTGTAGCGATGTCAGTTTTTATTTCGCTTAAAGAATGGTACGTTTTCACTGCTTACGAATGGTTATAAAACTTAATGAAGAAACCATGGTAGTTGGTTTCTTCATTTGAAAATAATTGAATAGATAAATTTCCGGATAAAGGGAAAATTGTATTAAGATTTTGTAGTAGTGGTAGAAGAATCTTCTTCCATTCCTTTAGAGATCTCACTTTTAATCTCTTTGCTAGCGTCTTTGAATTCGCGGATTCCACGACCAAGTCCTTTAGCCAATTCAGGTATTCTTTTAGCTCCGAAGAATAATAATATTACCAATACAAGTAAAATTATTTCTTGCCATCCCATTCCCAGGAATAATAAAACTAATGGTGTTGTCATTTGTATAATCAGTTATGTATAATTTCTTTGCAAAGATAGGCAAAAATTGGCAGGGGTGCAATTTTTGTAATAATTTAATTGCTAGACAATTAGGTGTTTATAATAATGAATGGTTATAAAATCAATAAAACCTTCTCTCCACCAATTCAAAAAATTCTTTCACTTCAGTTTTTTCTTTTTCCCAGTCGTACTTGCGACCATATACCTGATCCAGAATATTTTTTGCGGATTCGTAATCTTCACAACGCTCTATCTGGGCAAGGGCAAGGTTGTAATCATCAGCACCTCCTTTGAATAATTCATTGATAAAAATATAACGTAAATTAATTGGCACTGCTGACTTCAAATCATAAATTTTGCTTTTGCGATGTTTGGTGAGGATACTACTTTCCTCTTCTTTCATCATCACATCGTTGAGCGAGAGTTGTTTGCTGCGGGCAAAAGAATCGTTAATGGTTGAAGCACCATTTTTCTCAAGCGTAGCTTCTGCTAGTGGTCTCTTAAAGGCAGTAAACGGAACCTCTTTTTCTTTTGTTTCGACAGATGAAACTTCTTTCTTCTCCTGGCTTGGATTAAGCATAAGGTCTTCTGCAGTTATTTTTAAAATTGCAGAGAAGGCTTCTACATACCTGGTGGCAGGTTCCAGAGAGGATTCATAATTTTTATATACCTCGTCAAAATAACTTAGGACTTCTTGTTCAGAGAATCCTGTTTTATTTTGCAATTGCATTTTTTT
>JANYCO010000613.1 GCA_025360235.1 Cytophagales bacterium | reverse complement strand
GGCAGACCCACGGTCAGCACAACAGACTTAGACACCCGGGTTCTATAGGTTCATGCTCGTTCCCTGCAAGGGTATTCCCTGGCATCAGAATGGCCGGACGTATGGGTAACCAAAGAACAAAAGTACAGAACCTTAAAGTTCTGAAATTGTATCCTGAGAAAAATTTGCTTGTATTGAGTGGTTCACTTCCAGGGTCTATTAATTCATTCGTAATTCTTGAAAAGTAACATGGAACTTTCAGTAATAAATACAAAAGGGAAAGATACGGGCAGAAAAGTTACTTTGTCTGACGCTGTATTCGCAATCGAACCAAACGATCACGCGATTTATCTGGATGTGAAACAACACCTGGCCAACAGAAGACAAGGTACTCACAAGGCTAAAGAAAAAGCTGAAGTATCTTATTCTACTAAGAAACTTAAAAAACAAAAGGGTACTGGTGGTGCTCGTGCCGGTAGCAGAAAATCTGGTACCATGGTTGGTGGTGGAACGATTTTCGGACCAAAGCCAAGAGACTACAGATTCAAACTGAATAAAAAAGTGAAATCACTAGCTAGACAATCAGCAGTGGCACACAAAGTGAAAGATAAAACAATTTCTGTTTTAGAAAATTTCAAAATGGCAGCTCCAAAAACTGCTGAATTCCTTGCTATCCTTAATCAACTTTCTTTATTAGGAACAAAAACACTTTTTGTTTTACCAGAAGTAGATAAGAACATAGTATTGTCTTCAAGAAATATCTCAAGAGCTAAAGTTGTTACAGTAAATGACCTTAATACTTATGAAGTATTGAATGCAGACAGATTAATTGTTGCAGAAGGTGCAGTACAGAAATTAGAAGCTTTATTGAACTAATAATAAGATGAAAAATATTCTTGTAAAACCACTTATTACAGAAAAAGTAGCAGTACTTAACGAACAGGGTAAATACGGTTTCGTGGTAGCTACCAAAGCGAATAAAGTGGAAATTAAAAAAGCCATCGAAAAATTGTATGGTGTAAATGTAGAAGAGATCAATACCATGGTTGTACGTGGTAAATCTAAATCCAGACACTCTAAATCAGGAGTGCTTTCCGGAAGAACAAATACCTACAAAAAAGCTATTGTAAAAGTAGCTGAAGGCGAAGTGATAGATATTTATAGTGGCATTTAATAATTAACAGAAATGGCAGTTAAAAAATTAAGACCGATTACACCCGGTACAAGGTTCAGAGTAGCTCCCACATTTGAGGAGATTACTACTAACAGACCTGAAAAGTCATTGGTTACCAGTGTAAAAAGATCAGGCGGTAGAAACGATACCGGTAAAATGACTATGCGCTACACAGGTGGTGGGCACAAAAGACAATACCGTATTATCGATTTTAAAAGAGATAAATTCGATATCCCTGCAATTGTAAAAACTATTGAGTACGATCCAAACAGGACTGCAAGAATAGCTTTACTACAATATGTAGATGGTGAGAAAAGATATATCCTTGCCCCAGCTAATTTGAAAGTTGGTGCTGAATTGAAGTCAGGGAAAACTGCAGCTCCGGAATTAGGAAATGCAATGCCTCTTTCTGAAATGCCAATGGGTACTGTAGTGCACAACATTGAGTTGAAAGTTGGAAAAGGTGGAGCAATGGCAAGAAGTGCCGGATCTTACGCTCAGCTTGTAGCTCGTGATGGTAAATACGCTACACTTAAATTACCTTCAGGTGAAATGAGATTGGTTTTAGTTACTTGTATGGCTACTGTAGGTGCCGTTTCTAACGGAGACCACATGAACTTAAAAGTAGGTAAAGCTGGTAGAAACAGATGGAAAGGTATCCGTCCGAGAACCAGACCAGTTGCAATGAACCCTGTCGATCACCCAATGGGTGGTGGTGAAGGTAGAGCTTCCGGAGGTCACCCACGTTCTAGAAATGGGTTGTTGGCTAAAGGTAAGAAAACAAGAAGCCTTACTAAGTATTCTAAGGATCAAATTATAGCAAGAAGAAAAAAATAATAAAACAGTAGAATTGAAATGGGACGTTCGATAAAAAAAGGGCCTTATATTGATTACAGACTTTCTAACAAAGTTGATGTTATGAATGAATCCGGAAAAAAATCCGTGATTAAAACATGGTCAAGAAGATCAACAATATCTCCGGATTTTGTTGGACATACATTCGCGGTTCACAACGGTAATAAGTTCATCCCTGTTTTCGTAACCGAAAACATGGTTGGTCATAAAATGGGAGAGTTTTCACCTACCCGTGTATTCAAAGGACATACCGCTGCTAAAAAAGGATAATAAATCATTGTTGAGATGGAAACAGGAATTAAACCAAGAAGATCGGTAACAAAAAGGCAGAAAAAAGAAGCTGCCAAACTAGCTAAGGCTCAAGGCGCTACTACAGCTAAATTGATTGATGTCCCTACCTCAACAAGAAAAATGAGGTTGGTAGCTGATTTGATCAGAGGAAAAAAAGTAAGTGATGCACTTCCAATACTTAAATTCCAATCAAAACAAGGTGCCGCAAGATTAGAAAAACTATTATTAGTAGCGATCTCTGACTGGACAACTAAAAATTCTTCAGTAAACATTGAAGACGCTGATTTATACATAAAAACTCTTTTCGTAGACGGTGGTACAGTTCTTAAAAGAATGAGACCAGCTCCGCAAGGTAGAGGATACAGAGTTAGAAAAAGATCTAACCACGTTACTATGGTAGTAGATAGTTTGGTTGCTCCGGAATTACTTGTAAGAAAAGTAGAGAAAGAAAAAGAACCAAAGAAAGAAGAAAAAGCTGAGAAAAAAGCTAAAACTTCTACAGCTACTGCTGAGAAAAAGGAAACAAAAAAATCAACTAAGAAAACTGATAAATAATCACTCATGGGACAAAAGGTTAACCCGGTAGGTTTTAGACTCGGAATCGTTAAAGGTTGGGATTCCAACTGGTATGGCGGAAAAACATTTTCAGATAAACTTATCGAAGATGAAAGAATCAGAAAATATGTTTCTGCTCGTATTCCAAAAGGTGGTATTTCAAAAATTGTGATCGAGAGAACACTTAAACGAATCACGCTTACAATCAATACAGCTCGTCCAGGTGTAGTTATCGGAAAAGGCGGTGCAGAGGTTGATAAGATAAAAGAAGAGTTGAAAAAAATTACCAATAAGGATGTTCAGATCAATATTTTC
>JANYCO010000604.1 GCA_025360235.1 Cytophagales bacterium | reverse complement strand
AAAAACCATTAATGAGAAATTGATGAAATTATTGGAAGAGCAAAATGCTCGTATTGAGAAATTAGAAAATAAGTAGAGGAAAAAGTAATGAATCCTGAATAAAAACAGAGGACTCAATATTTAAGAATAAAAATATGAATACAAAAATAATCAATGTTATAGTAGCTCTATTGACAGCAGTAGTAATAGCACTGTCAGTAGTAGTCTTTACTAAGTCAGAAAAAATAGCATACATCGACACAGCTAAACTATTAAGCAATTACCCACAAATGCAGGAAATAAAAAAGAAACTAGAGATAGAAGCAGGTAAAGCCAGGTCTAATGTAGACACTTTAACCATGGAGTTTCAGAATTCTTTAAAAGAGTATGAGAAAAATCAGTCTAAGATGACTACAAAAGAAAGATCCTTGAGCGAAGAGTTGTTGAGGAATAAACAGAGCCAACTTGTTCAATACCAGCAAGCGTTAGATCAAAAACTCAAGCAAGAAGAGCAAAAGCAAACTCAGGCAATTCTGACTAATATCAATGCATTTATTACTGAGTATGGTAAGCAAAAAGGTTATAAATTAATACTTGCTACCTCAGGAGGGAATATAGCCTATGGAGATAATGGAGTGGATATTACGGAAGAGATTTTAAAAGGATTGAAGGATAAGTAATAGGAAAATAGAAATGACTTATAAGTTTCATTGTTTCATTTCACTTATTTTATCATGCTTCTTGTTTCTGGGATGTAAACACTCAGTTAATGAAGACCAGCTAATTCAATATATAGCAGATACTGATAATGGATTAGTTAAAACAAGTAATATTGGTAATATAAAAACCGAAATAAAATATAGACCTACCGATCAGATGGTTTGGCAGGAATTAAGAAATAATGAAAAAATCAGTGATAGTTTGCTTGAAGCTAAAAGAAAATTATATAATAAATATTACTACTTTATTATGAATATTTCAGAGGGAGAAAAAGATTTTCTGCATGGTGGTAGTAATAGTTTTGGTCAGTTTTCTGATAACTTAACTAAACTATCCTTCAGGATGCAAGAGTTTACTTGGATGAAAGCCGATAACGACACAATCTATCTTGCCGACTTTCAGTTCCCGAGACTTTATGGAATGATTGGAACTACACAAGTATTGCTCGCATTTGAAAGACCTGAAAAAGAGGTAGAAAAATTGGAAATAGTTTTGGATGATTTTGGAATAGGAGTAGGTAAACAAAATTTCAAATTTGAAACTAATAGTATGAAAGAGATTCCTGCACTTATTTTCAAAAAAAATGAGTTGAGTTATTTCAATAAAGAATATAAAAACAACTAATACATTCAAAAGAATGAAAAAAGTAAAGACGAAAATTTTAAGAGTGATAGCGGTATTCGTATTGCTGAATATTTTGACAACTACAATAGCTCCGTCAATAAGTTGGGCTTTGACAGCAGGTCCTACCTCTCCTGAGTTTAGCAGTTTTGAACCAGTAGATACTACGGATATGGTAAATATGGTAACAGGAGATTTTACATACGGTCTTCCTTTATTGGAGGTTCCAGGACCTGAAGGTAATTATCCATTAGCATTGAGTTATCATGCCGGAATACAACCTGAGGAAGAAAGTTCATGGGTAGGTCTGGGCTGGAGTTTGAATGCCGGAGCCATTAATCGATACGTTAATGCTGTAGCTGACGACTATAATAATATTACTGAAAAGGTGCATGATACTTGGGTAGGAGGCGAAACAAAAACATTCAGTATTGGTGTTGGAATAGGGTTGTGTGATGCAGCAACAGTAGGAATTGGGGTGACTTTTGCAGACGATACTTATAGGGGTTTTGGAACTGGAGTTAATTTTAATGCTGGAGTTGGTGAATCGGGAATGGGTGTTGGTATTTCTGCTGGAACTTCACCTTACAATGATGGTTCTTATTTAAGTGTTGGAGTATTTGCCGGAACTCCTGGTCAGGCTGTAACAGGATCTGTAAGTGTTGGGGTAACACTTTCTTCAGGAAATGACGGAACTCACTTATCAGTTCAAGGTAGTGTTGGAATAAATGGAGCTTATGCTAATAAAGTAGGAGCTAGTGGTTCTATTATGGATTTAAGCATGAGTTCTAATTCAACTTCCCCTTCAATGGGTGTAGCAGGATTAAGTGTTGAATCAGTAAATCAAAATAGTGGTAATGTCAATTCTCAGTCTTCTAATTTTAGTGTGTCTATTCCAATTTATTATATAACACTAAATATAGGCTTTGGAAAAACAAGATATTATCTAAATCAATACGATCAAACATTCCAATTTGGTTCTCTATATTCTAATAGCCTAGGCTCTGCTTCAGACCTTACTAAAGTTATGTCCGATAGTTATGCAATGAAGTCCCCTAATACACCTATTCCTTATTCTTCAGATCCTGAATCCGAGCCAGGGGGAACTATTGCGGCTTATGATATGTACAACGTTTTGGGTCAAGGTATAGGAGGTAATATAAAACCATACACTTATGAGGTAGGTTCTCAGGTAAGAAAAACAAGTTCTACAAATCAAACAAATTATTCTTTCCAATTTTCAAATAAAAAAGCATTTCGTTTTATAAATGATTTTTCAAATTCCTTTGTTAGAGATATTTCTTTTCAAAATTCAGTGGCAGATATCGCACACTTAGGTAGTACTGTTTCCGGATTGAAAAATGCACAAATTGGAATAGAACAAAAAAATTTCAATGATGCTACTATAACCGATTTTGATAATGCTAACAGTAAACTTCCAGGATCCAGACAAGTTGAATGGTTTACTAATCAGGAAATATCAGACGCTTTCACAACAGCTCAGGCAAGTGGTAATAGTTCTAGCATAACTGGATTGCTGAAAGGGTTTGTTCCAGGAACCTTAATTAGTGACCGTTCCTCTTATTTTACGGATGATGTGATTACACTTAATGTAGCAAAACAAATTGGTGGGTTCATGGTTAAAAATACAAGTGGAATGAGCTATCATTATGCCCTACCTGTATATAACTATGCTGATTATAGTTATTCCGCAACTTTTGA
>JANYCO010000584.1 GCA_025360235.1 Cytophagales bacterium | reverse complement strand
TATCGCAAAATGCGATACCTAATTGTATCCCTAATAACCTCCTCACCGTTCACTAAAGTGAACGGCAATAGACATGATTGATTAATAAAGCTAATCTTAAAATTATTACTCTTTAAATTATTTTTCAATATTTGATTTCGTACATTCGTACTACATTTTTACACTTTTTAATCTTATTTTTATGTTAATAGCAAACCCCTTATACGATGTAGTATTTAAATATTTACTTGATGACAACAAAGTAGCCAAACTTTTTATTGGGGCTATCCTAGGAATGGAAATCACTGAACTAGAATTTAAACCACAGGAAGTACCTTTAGCATATAGCGATTTAGAAGAGCCCGACGAAAAAAATCCACTTGTAAAAGTATTTCGCATGGATTTTAAAGCCCAAATTACCAATCCTGATGGAACAACTCTGTTGGTATTAGTAGAATTACAAAAATCAAAAACAGATACTGATTTAATGAGGTTCAGAAGGTATTTAGGCTCACAATACATTGACTCGAAAAACGCAGTAACCATTGATGGCAAAAATAAACCTCTACCTATTATTACTATCTATTTTCTAGGCTATACCCTGAAAAATTTTGAATCAAATCCTATCATAAGAGTTAAAAGACAGTATATAGACAATTTCACGCAAAACCTTATTTTACAAAAAGATCCCTTTATAGAAGCCTTAAGCCACGATACCATTGTAATTCAAATCCCTCAAATAAAACACGAAAGAAGAAATGAATTGGAAGAAATTTTGACTATATTTGAAGAAGGAAATAAAAGCAAATTTGAAATGAGATTTCCCTATCCCGGAAAATACGAAGACATAGTAAAACGACTTAATCTGGCTCTAACAGATGAGCAGCTTCGCTATGCTATGGTTGAACAGGAAGAAATTGTCAAAGATTATAAACAGAAGAAAGAACAGCTAGAACAATATAAAAAAGAGCTAAATGAAGCGAATGAATTGACCCAAAATTTAAAAACTGCCCTACTAAATTTAAAAAGCAAAGGAGTATCCACACTTGAAATTTCTTCCCTTTTCAATTTATCAGAAGAAAAAATAGAGAAATTAATCTCTTAAAATTAAGAACACCATTTTGAAATCAAAAAAAATCTACCTCATCCGCCACGGTCAAACGGATTATAATTTAAAAGGGTATGTACAAGGAAGTGGTGTAGATTCTGATCTGAACCAAACCGGACTGGACCAGGCAGCTAAATTTTTCCAGCATTACAAAGATATTCCTTTTAAAAAAGTATATACTTCTGTTTTAAAAAGAAGTATCCAGTCAGTACAATCCTTTATTGACATGGGAATTTCACATGAAGCTTATGAAGGTTTCAATGAAATCAATTGGGGTAATAAAGATGGTAAAGAAGTAAGCTTTGGAGACAACACTTATTACTGGAATATGGTAAAAAAATGGCGGGATGGGGATCTTGATTTTAAACCAGAAGGAGGTGAAAGTCCACTCGATCTTTTGGCAAAACAGCAAAAGGTGATGAAGATCATATTGGCCCGTGAAGAGGAAGATATTATACTCATTTGCATGCACGGAAGAGCTATCCGAATCCTCCTCTCATCTATTCTACATCAAGACCTTAAGCTCATGGATACTTTTCAGCATGAAAATCTTGGTTTGTATTTATTAGAGTACGATGGAACAGATTTTAAGGTAGAAAAGGCCAACGACAGGAAACATTTGTTGTAAAAAAGGCTTTTTTAACGTATATTTGCCCCCGTTAAAAATTAAGAAATTTAATGTCTTCACAAACTACCAAATTAAGATTTATTGACAAAGGTAAATCTGAATTTTATTCGACCGTAAAAATCCGCGTTGACGAATATTTCACAAAAAATAATCTTTCTAAAAATGCTAATGCTTTGATGTATTTCAAAACATTTTTATTTCAAGGTGGAGCTATTGCCTTATATTGTCTTATCCTCTTTGGATCGCTCACTATCTATCAAAATTGGATGGTAGCAATTGTCCTTGGTATGTTTATGGCTTTTATCGGCTTTAATATTTCCCACGATGCTATTCACGGGGCTTATTCTTCCAACTCCTTCGTAAATAAGATCGTTGGTAATTACTCTTTCTACTTTATTGGAGGTAGCCCCTACGTTTGGAACATCACCCACAACCAGATTCACCACACCTATACCAATATACCCGAACACGATGAGGATATTGAAGTAGCTCCCGGACTGATTCGCTTATCTCCTGAAGATAAATTAACCAAGATTGAAAAATTTCAACACCTTTACGGCTTCTTCTTATATGGCTTCGCCAGTGTAAACTGGG
>JANYCO010000574.1 GCA_025360235.1 Cytophagales bacterium | reverse complement strand
TTGATGGCAAATTTACTAGGTTGTGCCGCTGCTTTTGAAGTATCTACCGCTGCAGTATCCGGGAAAGTAATGTCCCAGCTAAAACTACTGTCTTTTTTGGTTTGTGTTAAAATGTAAGGTTGTTTAAGATAGACGCTGTTGATCTTGATTTTATCACCGCTTATCACACTCATAATGTCGAGTACAATTTTGAAGTTTTTTACATTCATCAATGTATCACCTGCAAAAGCTTCTGTTTTCCCGACCATTCCAAAATCGCCCAAAGAAAGAGTAAGGTTTGGGAAGTTGCGCAAAATAGTAAGACTAAACTCATCTGGATTATAGTATACTTTTGCATTAATGCTTTTAGCGATTTCGCTGTCTAATTTTTCTTTTATTTGGCTCTTGAATAAAAAGGGAAGAGTGATGAGAAGAACAAGTATTGCAAGCAATGCAATACCAGAAATTTTAAGTGCTTTTTTCATAAAATAAATAGTAGGTATATTATAGGTCAAATTTAATGAATGAAAGTGGAATATTTACTACAATAAATAAAAGAAAAAATCATGCCTGTTTTTAATAGAAATGCTATTTTAAGCGGTGGAGGGCCGCTTTGTCAGAATTTTAAAGGTTATGCCGTCAGCTGGTTATGTTAATTAAATTTCTTGAAATAATAATCATTTCAGAGGTAGTTAGAAGGAGTCGTCAGCCGGCTTGTCGTTATTTGATCTTCGATAAGAAATAAATTTCTCCTAAAACTTTTTCATTAGAAATTTTGCTGGAAAGTAAGGAGAATAGTTTAATACGGTTTTTGAAGTCTGCATTTTCTTTGCTAATTAAATTTTCCAACACTTCAAACACGGCTGTGTTACTTTTTTGATTTCCGGAACTTAAGAAAAAGGCTACTTCTAAATTTGGATTTGCCTTTAATAATAAAACCACGTCTTTTATTTTTTGACCGGCATTTTTCTGTACCCAGCTCCTTCCGATTAAGTTATATTCCAGTTTAACACCAGAGGCATATAGTTTAGGAATAGAATCGTTGTCAGTTTGATTCAATTTATATTCTACCCTTCGGTTTATCGATCTACCGAGAGGAGAAGCATTTGAAACTAAAGGAGCAGATTCCCCTTTGGCATAAACGTTGATTCTTCCAGAGGAAATTTTCTGTGCCAGGAGGTAAGATTTAACAGCTTCTGCACGTTTCTCAGATAATTTTTTATTAGCCGTTTCGCTTCCTATACTATCGGCATGGCCAATGATATCAACAACAATAGAAGGGTCAGCTTTCATGATCTTCTTTAGATTATTGATCGATCTATATTGACTTGTAGAAATAGATTTTCGGTTTGAGGCAAATATAATAGAGGAAATCTCTGTAAGCTGTTTTTGTACCTGATCGGTAAAAATCGTTTTACTTTTGTTTGCATAGACCGTAGAATTGTTTTGAGTCTTCCGTCTTCTTGCCAGTAATTGAGATTCTGCTCCAGCAAGGTAGAAGTTTTTATTGAGCACTTTTGCTCTTTTATCGTTAGTAATTAGCTCATCAAAAGTGATAAGGTCTTTACCTAATTTTATCCAGTAGGCCTCTTTTGTTCTAATGGAAACAGAATAATTGCCCTGATAGTCTGAAAAGGTTCGGCCTAATATATTTAACTTGTCAGCGTCCATAATGAGGATCTCAACCGAAAGCGGTTTAAGGCTTCCTTCTTCAAGAACGCTACCATACAATACGGTCAACAATTCTTTCTCTTCCTTTTTCCAGTTCTTGATTAGGGTGTCGTTTACAGCAGCATCCACTGGTTTATACATTTCCATTGAGCGGTAAAGCACACTGATAGAATCATAGGTACTTACTTTTTCTGAAATAGGTAAGTAGCCACTCTCGATTACTTCCAACCGATAGCTGTTGTTTTTATTTAAGGTAAAGCTGAACGACCCGTCGAGATCGGCTGGTATAACCTCGTGCGGGGTGTCGAAACCTTTTTTATATAAAGCAACAAATGCCATTATAGGTTCACGGGTTAAGTGATCAGTAACTGTCCCTTTGAGGATTACTTTTTTCTTTAGTTCGGTGATCATTTTTGTGATCATAGAATCGTTAACAAAATCTTCTCTATGTTTTTCCAATAAGATCGTGGAAGGTAAAAGTTCTCCGGGCTTTATCACCACCGTTTTTAGTTGATAGCCTTCGCTAGCAATCGTTAAATAATAAGCACGGTCTTTTCGTATTTGAAGCGTCAGTGCTCCTTTTTCATCACTAATAGTAACGTCCTCCGGTTCTCCATCTGGCTGTGTTCTTACGGCGATTAATGCTTCAATTGGATTGTTATTTCGATTATCTAATAGGAGTGTATTAGTTTGAGTATGATATTGATTCATTTCATCTTTATAATTTGTTGCCAGAGAATCAAAATCAAGATTTAGATTTTTTGGGTTTGGAACAAAAATCACGTCATGGATTAAAAGAGAGTCGAACTCGTTTAGTCGCACCCTTTCATGTTTATCACCAAACTCAAGATCCTGAACCACCAAGTCGTAATAAACACCTTTCTTCAACGGAATAGAATATTTGCCTTCAAAATCTGATACTACAAAACTTTCCATTACAGAATCTTTGTCGGGGTATACGATTACAAAGTCAGAGAGTGGTATTGATGGGTATTCCAGTACCAAACCTTCCATTCTTCCTTTTTTCTTTTTTGACCATTCTTCTTTTAAAGAGTCAAATTCCGGATGAAATTTTTCCATTAAGAATTCGTGGGATTCCTTGATACTTTTTGGGGAGACAGGCACCTGAGAAACTAAGGTTTTGTAGCCTTTGCTAAAAAACTCTAACTCATATTTCCCTTCTGATGGTACCGTAAGGGAAAATTTTCCATCCATTCCGGAAAGATTCATGTAACAAATGTTTATGTCTGTTGTGGAAATAATTTTAACAATGGCTTCAAGTGGTTTTTTAGTGTTCTTATCAAGCACATGTCCACTAAATACTAATTGTTTAAAACTGTTTACCCAACTGTTCCTTATGGAATCCATGTTGGTGGGAATATGATTTTTTATTAAGGAGTATTTTTTTTGGATGGAAGAAGTTCCGGCCTTATACTTCAAGGTGTCTGTCAACATTACATATGCGGTGTCTGCAATTTTTAACAGGTAGTCTTTTTCCGGAAGCAATTCTGCGGAGAATTTCCCTTCTTTATTACAATAAAGAATTTGAGAAAGACTACCTTCAGGAAGCAGGTATAATCCAGCCATGGCTTGTACAGGCATTTCTGTTTTCATTTCCGTAACTGTACCGGAGAAATTTACGGGTACAGATACAGGTTTTATTTGTTTTTTCTCTACATAGGAACGAGGTTTTTTCTTCAAGAAATTTATCGTAGTAATTGCGAAAGATTTTCTTGTTGGACCCTTCTTTTTAACAATTGTATCTGAAAAATAGCCTTCCGATTCGGCATAAATGGTATAGGTATTTTCTGTAGGAACCAAAAAAGAGTATTTACCTTCCGCAGAAGTTATAGTGTCTTTTATCACCCTTCTATTAGCGCTGTTGATCAGCACAACCCTTGCTGGAAGTGGTTTGTAACTTTCCTTTTCCATTACAAAACCATTGATAGTTACCATCTCTACTTCAGAGGATAATAATTTCTTTCTTGTATCCTCCATCTGTACAGCTTGCTCTGCCAGTTTTGTATTGACTAGTTTGTATACTTCATCTTTAATTGGTTGTTTAATTTTAAACTCTACAGTGTACGAAGCGATAGAATCATTCAGTTCTATATATTCTTTAAAAGGTAAATACCCAGGCTCCAGAATTTCAAAACGGTATTGATGAGAAGTTTCAAGTTGGCAGGAAAAAGTTCCGTCTTCGTCAGACAATAATACATAAAGAGGAGCTTCTTCTTCTTTGTCGTACACGCCAACGAATACACTGATGGGAGTATTGTCTTCATATACTTTCACTTTTCCAAATAAAGTAAATTTATTTCGCATAGCTTCTTTATTAGTTGCGATAGCAGAATCTACTTTTGCTATTTCCTTAAGTTTGTTCATATAAATGACAGAAGGAAAACTTTCAGGATCGGCTGTATTTAATTTTATAATTTTAATTTCATATTCCTGACTAACAAGTTTTAAAAAATTAGTACTGTCATTTCGTATTTTCAGCGAAAAGCTTCCATCAAAATCACTAATGGTAACTTCAAGTGGATTTCCTTCGATTGAATTATTATGTACCCCAATCATGGCATCTACGGGCTCTTTCGTGAGAGAGTCCAATATGGTTGCCATGTATATTCCATTGTATTTTTTATCTTCTTTTGCATAAAAAGTTTTGATGGAATCCAGATCAGCCCTTAGTTTTGCAGCTTCTCCCTTAAAGATTATTGTCTTATACACGATCGTATCTCCTTCGGGTAAAAATACGTCTATGTTTTTTTCGCCATGTTCATTGTCAATAACAATTAAATTGTAGTGTACTTCTTTTCGTATTTTCATAGAAAAATTTCCTTCAAAATCAGAAAGTGCATAATCCTCTTGAATGGTATCTCTTGCCTGGTACAACACCACAATATCGGACAGTGGCAAATCTTTTGGTTGAAATATAATTTTGCCTTCTAAAGTGCCTTTTACTTTTCTACCTATCCAGGCTTTGTTTAATGAATCAAAATCACTGTTTATTTTGGTAAGGTAAAATTGGCGCCTTACTACTTTCTCTTTTGGAATTGTAATAGAAGTGACAAATCGGTGATAGTCTTTGCAAAGAATTTCTAAGAAATAATTTTCTGAGTTGGATAGTGCAAAGGAGAAAGCCCCTTCTTTATTAGAGAGCGTGCTTAAACTAGAGTCTTTCGCATTTGTTAATTTTACTATTGTTTCAAGCGGGTTGTTTGTTTTTGAATCAAAGACTTTTCCGTTAAATTGTATTTCGGAAACATAAGGGTTTAATTTTTTATTTATAGAATCGCCATTGGTTACCGCTTTGTTTCTTTCAAGAAAATAAGTCTTGGCGATTGGCTTGTTTACCCCACTTGTAGCAAAGGTGTCGGAGAAGATATAATAATTGGCGTCGGCTATTTTTATTATATAACGAGAATTCTCTGCCAGCTCAGCTGAAAAATTTCCATTTTCATCACTGTTAATTAAATCAATTAAATTTTCTTCCGATTTGTAAAATAATCCTACGAGCGTTTTTATAGCGCTGCTGTCATTTTTCTCTTTAAGAGTTCCATGAAAGGCGACACTATTTTTTTCTGGTAAGCGTTTTTTAACAGTAAATTTCTTGGTAGTACTAAAATAATAAAGATCGTCGTTTGATCCATTGTTCTGTCTGTTACTACTGATATAGCCGGTTCCCCCATCTGCCAAAACATATATTCCAAAATCATCTCTGTTGGAATTAATAGGATAACCGGGATTAATTGAAGTAGTAAAGTTAGTTAAGTTGGCATAAAAAATATCCAGTCCTCCTAGGCCCCCATTTCCATTGCTTGAATAAAAGAGTAGTTCATCCTTATAAACAAAAGGAAATACTTCGTCTCCTGGAGTATTTATTTCACGGATATTTTTGGGGTTGGTCCATTTGCCGTTAACTTTTGTAGATTTGTATATATCCATCCCACCTTCACCTCCTGGCATATCAGACGAAAAGAACAACTGTTGTCCATCTTTTGAAAGCGTAGGATGTGCAATGGAAAAGGCTTTGTTGGAAAACGAAATAGGTTCAGGTTTTTTAAAATTTCCCTTTTTGTCTAAGGCGGAAGTATAAATAGTTAAGTTTTGTAACGTTCCTGCTTTTGGTTTGGATTGATAATTATTTCCCGTAAAAAAAACGGAATCAAAATTTGCAGAAAAACACGCTGTACCTTCGTGATGGGCAAACTTTAAAGCCTTACTAAAAGATTTTATGCCGTATTTTTTATCTGTTTTTT
>JANYCO010000528.1 GCA_025360235.1 Cytophagales bacterium | reverse complement strand
AAAAATTTCTTGGCAGGGTCAGGGTTGTTATGTGCTTCGTGGCTATGGTAATCAATGATGACATAAATTCCATTGGCTATAGCTGCATCAACCATTTTACATACTTTTTGTTTTTCGTCGTAAGAGTTGTCAAGGTAGCCACCGTTTTCCACACCCATGGCCACACGTACTACCGTACATTTCCAATCGTCTTTAAGCCATTTTACAACACCTGCATTATAATACTGCCACATCCACTGGCTCCAGAACATAGACATTCCGCGTAGCTGGACAGTATCGCCATGTTGACTCATGATGTAGCTCCCCTTTACAGAAAGCTGGCCGTATTTTTCTACGATGCTGGTTTGACTGTATGAATTGGTTTGAAGAAATAGTACTAAGATAGTAGTACAAAGAAATGCGCAGATCTTATTTTTCATAATTTATTAGAAACTCTATTCTATAAATGTAGTTATTTTTTAATAAATAAAGAAGATTTAATTCCTGTTCTATATTTACTGTTACTGTTACCTCACTTACAGTACTCCCACACTGACTGCGGTATATTCTTATGGCCAAGCTGCTCTGCCTGTTTGAAATCAGAACAACTCCCTTCTTTGTCTTTTAATTTATTTTTCAAAATTCCACGAAAGTAATAAGCCTTGGCGTATGTTGGCACAAACTCAATAGCTCTGTTGAAATCAATCATAGCGCCGGTGTAGTTGTTTAGCTCATACTTGGCACTTCCACGGTTACAGTAGGCTTCGGAATATTCCGAATCCAAATAAATAGCATTGTTGTAATCTTCAATAGCGCCGAGATAATCTTTTAGTGTTCGTTTACAATTTCCGCGATTAAAATAAGCTTCAATATAATTTGGATTTAATTCGATGGCTTTGTTAAAATCTTTTATAGCTCCGGTATAATCTTTATTGTTTTTTTTGACGATTCCCCGAAGGATATAGAGCTTTGAATTTTTCTCTGACAATAAAATGGCTTTGTTAAAATCTGCTAAAGAACCAGGATAGTCATTGAGTTCCGCTCTTATCGCTCCTCGATCACAATAGGCATCTGAATAATTGGAGTCCAGGTCTATCGCTTTGTCCAGATCATTTAAGGCATTCATAAAATCTTTTCGGTTTTTTCTAATATTTCCACGGTTGAAATAGGCCAATGCATTTCCAGGATTGTAAAGAATTGCTTTTTCATAATCTTCCAGTGCTCCTGTAGTGTCCTTGATCTCATTTCTAACATTACCACGATTGCAATAAGCATTGGAATAAGCAGAGTCTAGTTCTATGGCTTTATCAAAATCAGCCATGGCACCTTTAAAATCAAGCTGGGTTTTCTTTACTTTGCCACGGTTGAAATAGGTTACAGCTTCTTTCGGGTTTAGAGAAATTTCTTTGTTGAAATCTTCGATTGCTCCGGTATTATCGTTGAGTTTAGACTTAACAATACCCCGGTTGTTATATGCTTTTTGATAAGAGGAGTCCAGTTGTATTAATGAGTTATACTCGTACAACGCAGCGATATAGTCTCCTTTCATCAAAAGCCCAAAACCTTTGTCAAAAAGATCTTTAGTTGTTTGTGCCTTTAATGGAATTGTAATTATAATGGTAAAGAGAAAAAGAAAACCAGCTATTTTATTTTTCATACTATAAATATACGTAATTAGTTGTAAAAAAGCAGGTGCTTTTTTTGATTAAGAAAGTCTCAATAATGTCCTAAAACGCCTAATGATAATGATTTTGATAAGGTTAAGCCTGAAGATAGTTGTTTATAAGTAAACTAAAATGTAAAGAAAATCGTTTATACAAATAGGAAATTTAAACGTAGAAAGTTATGACAGAGCTGTTGTTATCGGATAAGAGATTTAGATGGATCTCTACGATGTATTTTTATGTTACGGCCAATGCCGGACATACCGTGAATAGTTTTAAAAACCTGGTGGATTTTCTTGAAGTAAAGGTTGGGGATTTGGGTTGGGCGACAGACAAAGATGCCCGCAATTCTTCCAAGTCCAGGTTTTGCACAGACCTTCTGAATATGATGAAAATGCATGGCTATCATATTCCGGAAGAAGAAGTTCGAAATTGTATTGCTGACGATGAGATGACAAATGAAACGATTGCTCATCGGCTTGCAGGATTTGTAAAATAAAGTGACTAGTAATGCGGACTTATAATAAAAAATGGAACCAGAATTTTGGTTCCATTTTTTATTGGTTATGAATTTTATAATTCAACTATTTAAATAGTATTAAGCAGTAGTTTGACCAAAAAACATTGATCTTATTATTTCAGAGTGACTTCACATTCATGACCACTGTCAGGTGAGTAATTGACATTACTTTTCGAACATTCCAACTGCGCTTTATTCTGATGAGTATTTGTTATTACAGTGATTGTTGTCCCGGTATTATTGGTGCAGGTACAATTAAAATCTCTTTTGCAAGCACTAAAAAAGAGGAGGATGGCTAATGAAGTAATGGATAATAGTTTCATAAATATTTTTTAGAAACGAAATTTACAAATAAATTTATAGAATTCCATATAATTTTAATGTCGATTTTTCCTGTTCCTGTTTAC
>JANYCO010000501.1 GCA_025360235.1 Cytophagales bacterium | reverse complement strand
GAAAAACGGTAAAGAGTTTATCGAGATTCGGGTCGAGGCTTATCCTTACCCAGTAAATTATAAAGGCCAATACCATTACCGCAGCGGAAGCACAAAGCAAGAACTTACCGGAAGTTCATTAAATACATTTTTACTGAAAAGATATGGACTTCAATGGGATGCAATGCCGTTACCTAATTTATTGCTAAAGGAGCTTGAGCTTAAAGCTTTTGTTCTTTTTACGCAAAAAGCGGTGCGGAGTAAAAGATTAGGGGATGAAATAATAAACGAAAGCCTTGAGTCGATGCTGAGGAAATTACATTTGTTTGAGGAAAATTATTTAAAACGTGCGGCAGTTTTGCTTTTTCATCATGACCCTGAGGAGTTCGTGACTGGCGCATATATTAAGATTGGGTTTTTTGTAACCGATTCAGATTTGGCCTATCAGGACGAGGTACATGGTAATCTTATTAAACAAGTAGATGAAACCCTGGATTTGCTTTTGACAAAATATATGAAAGCCTATATTAGTTATGAAGGTGTTCAACGTGTTGAGAAGTATTCATTTCCCGTTCCAGCGTTACGAGAAGCACTACTTAATGCAGTAGTACATAAAGATTATAGCAGTGGAAATCCAATACAGATTAGCGTTTATGAAAATAAAATTATTTTTTGGAATGCGGGGAAACTACCGGAACAATTAACGTTGGAATTATTACAAAAAAAACATCCTTCTATTCCCTTTAATCCACTTATAGCTTCCGTGTTTTTTAGGGCTGGTTATATCGAATCCTGGGGAAGGGGTATAGAGAAAATTAATAGTGAATGCCTTTTGGCGAACTTGCCATTACCGGAAATTAATTATGACTATGCAGGAATGATGATTACGTTCCTAATAGAGAAAAGTTCAGATTCGGCCAAAACTAGGGAGAAAACTAGGGAGAAGCCTAGGGAGAAAACTAGGGAGAAAACTAGGGAGAAGATAATTTCAATGATGAAATTGAATCCGGAAGTAAGTATCCTTGAATTGTCTGAAGGCTTGAATATATCTGCGAAAGGAATCGAATGGCAAATAAAAAAATTAAATGAGTTGGGTCTTATTAAGCGTATTGGTCCTGATAATGGTGGGTATTGGGAGGTGAAGTAAAATTAATGTATATTTATTATGTAACATATACTATATGCAGTTATTTGGACTTTTCTGCCATATAATTGGCTTTCTTAAATCCTAAGACAAATTTATTTTTTTTGGAAAATAGTAAGGGATTATGCTATCTTTAGTTTTAAAGTAATAAACCAAACAAAATAGTTCGCCAATTTTCGAGTAATAAACTAAACTAATAATATACTTCTAAATTTCAAAAACATGGCAGAAAAGAAATTATCAGGGCAAACCGCTATTGTTACTGGCGCTAATTCAGGGATAGGCGAGGGTTGTGCTTATTCTCTCGGTGCAGCAGGAGCGAATGTAGTAATTAATTATGTATCTAAGCCTGAAACAGCTCAGGCTGTTGTAGACAAGATCAAAGCTGATGGAGGCAATGCTATTGCGGTCCAGGCGGATGTGAGCAATGAAGAACAAGTAATTGCTATGTTCAAGGAAGTAGTTAAGGTCTATGGAACGGTAGACATACTTGTTAATAATGCTGGGTTACAAAAGGATGCCAAGTTCGAAGAAATGACCGTAGCGCAATGGGATCTGGTAATGAACGTGAATCTGAAAGGTCAGTTCTTGTGTGCCAGAGAAGCCATAAAAGAGTTTTTAAGAAGAGGAATAGTGCCAGAGCGTTCAGCGGCATGTGGTAAAATTATATGCATGAGTTCAGTGCATGAAATTATTCCATGGGCAAATCATGTGAATTATGCTACTTCAAAAGGTGGTGTTCGTATGTTTATGCAAAGTCTGGCGCAGGAATTTGGGGATAGAAAAATACGAGTAAACAGTATTTGTCCGGGAGCTATCAAAACTCCTATTAATACAGATGCATGGAATACACCTCAGGCATTAAATTCTCTTATGACTCTTATTCCCTATAATAGAATTGGAGTTCCAGAAGACATTGGAAAGCTAGCCGTTTTCCTTGCCTCAGACGATTCGGATTATATAACCGGTGCAAGTATCTTTATAGACGGTGGTATGACTGTGTTTGAAGGATTTGCAACAGGAGGTTGATTTTTGAAATAACTATAGTATTGATACGGCAATTCTAAGCGCAACATATTCCTGATGCTTAGGGTTGCCGTTTCGTTTGAGTTAATAAATTTATTAACTATCAATCAGGTGTTTATGATTTTCTTAATAAATATTTTTTAGAACATGTAACTTTAGCCTATCTCAAACAGTCTTACTTATGAAACAATCAAAGAATGATCAATACAGAAGGTTATAACGAAGCTGTAAAAAAATATTATTCTAATCTCTATAGATACCTGACAAAGTTTATCTGGGATAAGCATATAGTAAAAGATCTCATTCAGGATTGTTATTTGAAATTGTGGCAACATAAAGATCGAGTCGACAGCCTGAAAATAAAATCCTGGTTGTTTACCACCGCTCACAATGCCATGATTGATTATGTAAATAAAAATAAGAGAAGTATGGTCGTGACGCAGGCAATTTTTGAAGATATTCCTACGCAACCACAGACAAAAGAGTTAAAAGAAATAATAGATAAGACCCTTGACTTGTTGCCGGAATTGCAACGAAGCATTTTATTGCTAAGAGATCTTGAAGGGTATGAATATAAAGAGATAGGGGAGATGTTAGCGCTTTCGGAGTCGCAGGTAAAAGTTTATTTATTCAGAGCAAGAAAAAAAATAAAAGACAAGTTAAAAGATTTAAGCCTAGTATTGTAATGGTAATAAACAGTGAAAATATTGATGAGATTTTATTCGAATACTTCGAAGGGAATCTTTCTTTGGGGGATAAAGAAGCCGTGAAAAGATTTATTGATAGTAATCCTGATTACCTGGAAGATTTTAGATTGTGGGAAGTGAGTAATGTAAAGCATTATACAACTGAAGTTGTCGTTGATAGGAGCCTTTTAAAAGCAGGCAATTTTACTAATGTTAAAAATATGCTATTGCTTGCTTTGGAAATAATAGCATTGGGGTCTGTGGTAGTCTTAATGCAATTTAACAAAGCGGATACATTTTCTAAAGACAGAAAAGTTCTGCCAGGAACAACTCTTATAGGGAAAACAGAGGCTTCTCAAGAAAAGAACAATCAGAGAAATGATAAAACAGAAAAAGGGTTTAAGCAACAAGAAAGAAATAATTTTATTTTTGCTATAGATTCTATTTCGGGAAATAGAATAAATCTGTACGAAGAAAAACTAGTGGAAGATAGTTTGAAAATAACAGACTTGGTAGATAATAAGATTACTAACGTTGATTCTTTGGATAATGCGACTGGAAACACTTCTTCTTTAAAAAAAGAGCTATCCAAACGTGAAGAGAGAAAACTAGAACGAAGTATTCAGAAACATAAACAAAAAGAAAAAGACAAAAGAACCAGAGATGAATTTATGAAAGGCAATAAGCCCTATGTAGTTCCTCTAAATCCAGCTAATTTTTAATTTACTTAATTTATTTGTGTATGATAAAAAATGTCTTTTATAGTATTCTAATCGTGTTGGTTTTTTGTGAACCTTCATTTTCTCAATTAAGCACTACCCCAGCGCAAATTACAGGGTTACCTATGTATTATATCCCTTCCTTTGCAGGGAATCTTGGAAGAGTAAGGGTGGCTTCTGAAAATTTTTATAAATATTCAGATTACAATAAGACTTTTTCTACTATGGTTTCTGTAGATGGTTTTGTCCCAAAGCTGTCTTCCGGAGTAGGCTTTTTTTTAGGTTATGATAATTATTCTAATAAACCTGGTACTGGATACGACTATCATAGTAATTATTCCAGTATGGGATTTATTTTCGCACCTAAAATATCTATAAAAGGTAAATATACTTTGTCTCCTGGTTTGTCATTAACAGGTAATAATGTGCACAAATATATGGGGGAACATATAGCTGCTGTCTATGACCCCAAAAATTTCGAGCCTCATTATGTGGATTTTTCAGCAAAATATGTTACACAAAATAAATTTACGGAAAAGGCAAGTTTATTATTCAATACAAAGAAATTTTACATTGGTGCAGCATTTAATTGTAGTGTCAAGAAGCTGTCTCTCTGGAATATTATTCTACAAACAGGAGCTACTTTTCAAAGAACAGATGAATCAAAATTTTCCTTTTCACCAAATGTTGTATGGAGTCAATTGTATTCAAGAGAGATTTATTACTACACAACAAAAAGAACCCTTCACCAATACAGCCCCACAAACGTAAACCTGAATTTTAGGTATCAGAAAGTCTTGTTTGGTTTGAATTATTATAGTTTTATGGTAGGTTTTCAACATAAAAATTTTAGAGTCATGTATAATACAAACATCAAGCTCACCCAAAATACAATTACACTTAGATTGCTCTTCAGCAATAAAGAGTCTAAAAGAAGTAATTTTTAATTGTGAGTACTTCTTATATAATAATTGAAAATCAAATATTATATGTCCGCTCCCACCTGACTATCTGAAATATATCCTAGCGAATAAGCTACAATTGTTCCGATTATCATTACAACAATGATTGCTCCAAAAGCCATAGTGAGTTTTTTGAAATGTTTATTCTCTACCTCAAGAGTATGTCTTCTAACGATATTTTTAATCACATTCTCAGCTCTTACAAAGGCGCTTTCACTTTTAACGATGTAATCAAAAGCCCCAAATGACATGGTATTGACGGCCACTTCAATTTTTTCCTGGCCTGAAAACATTACTACTTCGATATCAGGGTTGCTTTTTTTAATTTCTTTCAGTACTGTTAAGCCGTCTTTTGCTTTTTTATTTACTGAATTTAAATTGTAATCAAGAAAAATAATAGAAGGGTTTAGTGATAAATTTTGTAAGCACTCTTCTCCTGTTGCAAATGGTTTTATAGTATAGCTGCTGTTTTTTTTGATTAAATAATCTTTAAGCATTTCCAATTGTATAGCATCGTCGTCTACGACAAAAATTAACATATCTTTTTTAGCGCTCATGGTTTTATATAGTTAAGTATTTAGGGTTTCGTGTTTTTTCTTTTCGTTTTCTAATTCTAACAGTGCTACTTGCAAAATACTATTAAATTTCGAAAGTAATTCAGGGAATGAATCTAAATTAATTTGTTGCTCAGCATAGTTTTCAACTTTTGTTATAATTTCTAATCCTTCTTTTAATCCAATATAATTGACTTTTGGTTTCATAGAATGTGCTGTACTTTTCAGACTTGGCCAATCCTTTTCAGAATAATTAGTATTTAAAAGTACTAAATCTTTTGGTATTGATTCCAACATCATTACAATATATTTTAATGTAAAAGTATTGTCATTCCCGGTTAAACTTTTCAGAAAGGAAAGATTAATAAGGCTCGTGTTAAGGATTTCTTCTTTAACTTCTTCCTTCGAAGTTGTGCTTGTAGCAACAATTTCTTCTTTATTTGAAATAGTAGCAGGTTCTGGTGTAACATCCTCTCTTGCTACTAAGGTAGATATTTTTCTAAGTAAAACGGTAGGGTCAAAGGGTTTCGCAATACAATCATCCATTCCGCTTTTTAAACATTTCTGAACTTCTTCAATAGTAGCACTCGCAGTCATTGCCATTATTGGAATTTCATGGTAAGCATTTTTTTCATTTCTAATTCTTCTGGTAGTTTCATAACCGTCCAGTTCGGGCATATGAACGTCCATTAATACTATATCATAATTACCTTTATCTACTTTTTCCAAAGCAATTTTTCCATTCTCTGCGATGTCAATGGTCAGGTCTTTAATTAGTAAAGTTAACGTATCTACCGCCACTACCCGGTTTAGATCGTTATCGTCTACCAATAGAATTCTAAGACCATCCAGGTTAGTTGTATTAATTTCTTTGATCTTAAATTCTTCAATATTATTTTGAGAGCCTATTGCAAATGGAAGCGTAAAACTGAAAGTTGTTCCTTTGTTTATCGCACTGTGTACAGAAATTTCTCCGCCTTGTATTTCAATTAATTGTTTGGAAATAGTAAGCCCTAATCCTGTTCCTCCATACTTGCGGGTAGTATCGCTCGCCGCTTGGGAAAAGCTTTCAAATATAGTACCTAGTTTATCTTCCTTAATTCCTATCCCGGTATCTGTTACAGAAAATTTAATAGTTACAAGTTCGTCGTCTCTTTTTACTTGCAAGCATTCTATGGTTATGCTACCAATTTCGGTGAATTTTATTGCATTCCCTATGAGATTGATCAGGATCTGGTTTAACCTTACAGGGTCCCCTATAATAACATCAGGTAAAGAGGGATCTATTTTATTGATAAATTTTAAATTCTTCTCTTCTGTTTTAAACCGGAAGGTATTGTACAGTCCCTGCAAAATTTCTCCTAAGTTAAAATCAATTGATTCGACTTCGATTTTTCCAGCCCGTATTTTTGAAAAGTCAAGTATGTCGTTGATGATAATTAATAAATTGTCAGAAGACTGTTTGATCGCTTTCATGTATTCAAGCTGCTTTGGCGTGAGCTGGGACTGGAGAATCAGATTGGTCATACCTACCACGGCATTCATCGGAGTTCTGATCTCATGGCTCATGTTTGCGAGAAATTGCTCTTCGGTTTTGTTCGCTTCTTCGGCTATTTCTTTTGCCTCTTTTAATTCTTCTTCTGTTTTAATTCTTTGTTTTATATCCAGGTTGAGAATGATAATTGCTATCAAAAGAAATACTAAAGCGATGACATTGCCTACTATTATTATTTGTGTAGCATTTTTGCCACTTGATACCGCAACGTCTGATTTTTCCTGGAATCGCGCGTCCTCATAATCGATCATTTTGGTTGTAAGTGTTCTTATGCTATCCATTAATAATTTGCTTTCATCTGTTTGAATTATTTTTAGCGCAGCATCAAACCCTTCTTTTTTTCTTACTTCAATCAAATGATTACTAAGTATTAATTTTGTTGTTATTAATTTTTCTAAAGCGTCTAAATTTTTAAGTTGTTTGTCATCACTAATTAGTTCTCTCAATTCTGTTAATTCGGATTTAATATTGGCTTTGGCAATATTGTATGGTTCCACGTAATTTTCTTTGCCAGTAATAATAAACCCACGTTGTCCGGTTTCAACATCTTTTACTGTTGAAAAAACTTCTTCTAATTGTTCTAATGTTTTTCGCACACTAATTTCATGCTCATTATTCAAACGAAAATTATTAATCGTTTGATATGCAACCACTCCAACGATAAAAATAACCAAAATGGCTATTGAGAATCCGATTGTGATTTTTTTGTTTAATTGCCAATTCATAAATGAGTTTTTTTAAACGTAAGTTCTATAAATAAATGTACCTTGGTAATTGTCTTATATCAGGAAATTGCGGAGCAATAATTTTTTGAGAATAATATTTTGCTTATCAATACCTTTTTTGGTAATAAATTATGTGTATTTATTCTGAAATCACGGGTTGAAAATTGCGCCAACATTGAATTAGTATATCCTCCTGTTTAACCATTTAGCTGCGGGACATAAATACATGTATTTGATAAAGGTAATTAGTAATTCTGTGTTAAAACTGTCTTCATTCTGAAGTTTAGTTTATGGTAGCACTTTTTAAAATAAAGATTCTAAAAGATACAATTAAAAAACATGTGATGTAACTTGTTGAAAATTAATAAAATATGGTTATAAATATATTTTTGTACTACCACGAATAGTTATAACTTTGCATATTAATATCAAAACTAACAAGTTTCAAAAATGGCTTATAACTTATTAAAAGGTAAAAAAGGAATCAT
>JANYCO010000483.1 GCA_025360235.1 Cytophagales bacterium | reverse complement strand
GTAAGAAAATAACCGTTGTATAATTCAAAATTATCATCTGACTGTAACTTTGTAAGTTTGGAAAGTGCATGGTTGTTGAGCCCAAGAGGATCCTTAATAAGGAAACTTTTAAAAACTGTTCCTTCCGGAGCAAGAATTGTTTCATAGTTGGAGCGAATTTTATTATAAACTAAAGAATCCGACAACTGAGCTTCTATTTTTTTATAATCTTCCTGATCTAAGTAATAGGGTAATTCAGAATACAAAAGATCAAAAACATTACCTGCGGTTTCTTCGTCAACTTTATATTTTATATCTTTTATTAATAAACTGTCGTACCTTGAAGTAAGGCTGTCTGCAAAAGCATCCGCGTATTCGGTAAGCAAATCAGGATCTGTGGCAGAAGAATCTTTAAGACTTATATTGACAATTAAACGTTCGTTAATTTTTAAATTTTTAATTATCTCAAGGTGTCTTTTTGTTTTTTCATTTTTGGGAATGAAAGCAGAAATATCTTCTTTGAGGGAAAGTTTTGTCGAAAAATAAACTATAAAACTTACCAGCAACAAAAGAAAAATATAAAAGAAACCTTTTCTGGATTCGAAGAATTTATAGAGAAAAATAAATGGATTTAGCATGGCAGATTTTTTACATTAATCCGCTTGTACGGGACCTTTACTGGAGATAGGGTTTTTCCTAAACAAAGATAAAACCGAATAACTTATTAATCCAATTATAGTGGCAGACATTATGGACAAAAGTGTACCTCCAATTAGAAATTGATAAAGAACAGGAAGAAAATCTTCGCGTGTCATATGAAAACTCAATACCAGATCATAAGATGGGTTGCTTACAAAATAGGCGCCGAATCTATAGCTCAAATACATGATAAAAGCATTCATAGGAAAAAAACTTATGTTGGCACTGGCCAATACTATGGCAACATTTAGTTTCAGGAAGATTGCAATCGGAATACCAATAAGCAGTTGAAAACCCCATATAGGAACAATTCCAATAAAAATACCAAAAGCCACTGAAAGGGATTTTTGCAAATTTGTTTCATTACTACCTACTATGCTTTTTTTAATTTCGTCCCAGAACTTTTTTTTTCCAAGATTTAAGATCAGGTTCCTTGGACGGATAAATAAAAAGGAAATAAAAACAAAAAGGGTATTCAACATCGTAATGCGGAATACGTCGGGTCCTGGCCTGAAATGAGATACGCGGTCGCTTCCATAATAGACACTAACCGGTTCGGAGGTAACATTAATTCCTTTCCAGGCAGAACGCACCATTACTTCAATTTCAAATTCAAATTTTCCAGTAAAGAATTTCATTTCCCGATACTGTCCAATTGGATATAAACGAAATCCGGATTGTGTATCTGGTAATTTAATACCGGTAATTACCCAATACCAAAAACTAGAAAATTTATTTCCAAAACTGCTTTTTCCTGGTACCGTTTTCTGATCCATATTTCGGGCTCCAATAATCAGAATATTTTTCTCCTTTTCTAATCTGTTTATTAGGGTTGGGATATCGTGTGCGTAATGTTGCCCGTCTGAGTCGAGTGTAAGTGCAAAGTCGTATCCTTTGGAAGCTGCATATTTAAAGCCTTCCCGTAGTGCTATTCCTTTTCCTTTATTTTTGTCAAATGAAATTAATTGAATTCCAGTGATAGAAGAAAGCAAAACTGGAGTAGAATCGGTAGAACCATCGTTGACTACGATCAGATCATCTGTATAAGCCGATACTTCTTCAATTACTTTTTTTACAGTGCGTTCATTATTATAAGTAGGAATAAGTACACAACATTTTAGCTCTTTGAATTTGGATTTATATGTAGAAGGGACTTGCATTCTCTTGTATTATTAACTTACAAACCTTGGTTTGTAGAGCTACTTTTGGTAAATAATTTAACTTTTAGTGCTTATATCAAAAATGAGTCATATGAATAGTAACAATTAATTAATATAAGCACTAAAAGTTAAATTATTTACCAAAAGTAGCTCTACAAACCAAGGTTTGTAAGTTAATAATACAAGAGAATGCAAGTCCCTTCTACATATAAATCCAAATTCAAA
>JANYCO010000456.1 GCA_025360235.1 Cytophagales bacterium | reverse complement strand
GCTCGTTGACACTGAAATAAAATTTAATCTTTGGTTCCGTGCCCGAAGGGCGCGCCGAAATAAGGGTTCCATCTTCTGTCAAAAGCTGCAAAGCATTTTCTCTAGGAAAGGCCATCTTAGTTTCTTTACCAGTTGCTACTTCCAGTTGAACAGAAGCATCGTAGTCTTTTACAAATTTAAGCTTAGAACCCGCCAGCGACTTGGGAGCGTTGTCGCGCATGTCTTTCATCATTTGCTGAATTTCTTCGGCCCCTGATTTTCCTTTTTTAGTAATGGAAATTAATTTCTCTTTATAGAAGCCGTTTTTCACATACATATCCAGCATAGTGTCGAAAGGACTTACACCCTTGTCCTTATAGTAAGCCACCATCTCTGAAATGAAGGCACAGGCTGCTATAGCGTCTTTATCACGTACATCATCACCAATCAGGTAACCGTAACTTTCCTCGCCTCCAACTATGAATTTTTCTTTGCCTTCCAGTTGTTTGATAAGTGCAGCAATATATTTGAAACCGGTGAGCGTATTATAATATTTCACTCCATAAGAAGCGGCAATTTTTTCAATGATGTCGGAGGTTACGATTGTTTTTACGATAAATTCTTTTCCAGTAATTTTTCCTTTTTCTTTCCAGGCATTCAACATGTAATTGATCAGCAAACTTCCGGTTTGATTGCCATTCAAAAGTTGAAATTCTCCTTTGTTGTTTTTTACGCCAATCCCTACTCTGTCAGAGTCTGGATCTGTAGCAAGAATAAGGTCGGCATTGATTTCTTTTGCTTTGTTTAAGGCCAGTGTCATTGCCTCCGTTTCCTCCGGGTTTGGATAAACTACTGTAGGGAAATTGCCATCTGGTTCTGCTTGTTCTTTAACAGAAGTTACATTTTTAAAACCAAATCGTTTCAGGAGTTCTGGTACCAGCACAATACCTGTTCCGTGAAGGGAGGAATAAACAATTTTAAGATCAGCTTGTCTTTTAATAGCTTCCTGGGAAACAGAAAGAGAAAGAATTTTTGACATATACAACTCGTCAATCTCCTCTCCTATGGCTTCTATCAGGCTTTCGTTTCTGATAAATTTAACATCTGTTATATTGGCTATTTTCTGAACTTCTTTAATGATATTTTTGTCATGAGGAGCGATTACCTGAGCACCATCGTTCCAATAGGCTTTGTAGCCATTGTATTCTTTAGGGTTGTGGGATGCAGTTACCACGACACCAGACTGGCAACCAAAATGACGAATAGTAAAAGACAATTCTGGCGTAGGACGAAGCGCTTTGAACAGGTAAACTTTAATGCCATTGGCAGAAAAAACATCTGCCGTAACCTGAGCAAAATAAGGACTATTGTTTCTGCTGTCGTGTGCTATGGCTACTTTTATTTGTTGGTTAGGGAAATTCAATTTAAGATAATTACATAATCCCTGAGTAGCCATACCGATTGTATATTTATTCATCTGGTTGGACCCCACTCCCATTGTACCGCGGAGGCCTCCGGTACCAAATTCTAATTCTTTGTAGAATGCATCTACTAATTCGTCTTCTTTATTTTCTGCGATCCAATTTCGGATGATATTCTTTGTATCTTCGTCGTAGGCTCCGTCAAGCCATTTTTGGATTCTTTCTTTAGCGGAAGCGTCTAGTCGGGTTGATTGTTGAATTGTTGCGTTCATAAATAGGATTACTTTTAATAATTAGGTATTGGCTTAACTCTTAGTAATTAGTATTTTGGTTTAATGTTAGCAAATTTTTCTATAAAATAAAATTCCTGTTATCCACCCCCGAACTATTCTTTAAAATATATTTTTTTATTCTGAATTTTACTTTAATTTTAACACTGTTTAAACAACAAATTATACACTACAAATGGATTCTAACGCAATTGACAAGTTTCTAATAGAAATAATCAAAAAAAAGGCAGATTTAAATGCACTCACTTACGACGACAAGGATTACGATAAAATCGAAGATGAGTTACATGATTTAGAAGATGAATTTATGGATATGTACGGGGATGAATTTTCCGATATTCTTGAAGAAATTCACGACCAACTTGAGGCAGATAACGATGTTTTATTACCTATTGCCTATTTAGGAACTCAATACATCTTGAAAGGTCAGTCTGCAGACGGCTTGAATACTTATGATGTGCGCCCTACAGAAGGGATTCCAATGGATACCGATAAATTTGTAGGTAAAATAAAACGTTTGGTTTTAATTCCAAATCCTCTTCGTTTTTTACTTCAGGTAGACAACACCAAGAGAGAGGTAATTTGGCAGGTGAAATAATTCAATAGTATTAATAACCAGGTAATGCGATTATACCATTTATATTACTGCTTTTTATTTTTCACATTTACCAATTGTGAAATAGCACGTCAGGAAGAAAGGCAATCAAAAGTTACTTCTAACACAAATGTTGCTGCTGTAAGCGAAAAACAATCTGACCCTTCTATAGGTTTAAAAATCGGGCAGATAGCTCCTGATATTAGTCTTCCAGACCCTCAAGGTACAGTTAAAACCCTCTCATCTTTAAGAGGTAAGTATATTTTACTTGACTTTTGGGCTTCTTGGTGCGGACCTTGCCGTTTTGAAAATCCTAATGTGGTAAGACAATATCAAAAATACAAAGGTACTGATTTTGATATCCTGAGTGTATCGCTGGATTCAGACAAACAGAAATGGCTGGACGCTATCGAGGCAGATGGCATGGAATGGAACCATATTTCAGATCTGAAAAAATGGGAATCTTCGGTAGTGCCTCTGTATAATTTAGCGGTGGGAATTCCTATGACCTTCTTACTTGATAAAAACGGAGTGATCATCGCCAAGAACCTTAGGGGGCCTGATCTTGAGAAGAAGTTGGAAGAGATTCTGAAAAAGTAATTAGTATTGAGTCCTGAGTATTGAGAAAAGAATAATTTATATAATGGCAAAAACTACGAACGTAAGAAATATCATAGGCAATCTGGAAAAAATTCTGATTGTTCTTATTCTTGTTTCTATTTTAGTTTATTATATAATAACCGGTGTTAGAGATCTAAAAACCGGACATCTTTATACTTTTATCCTTTTCCTTGAAATCATTCTTCTAGGTTACTATATCTACCTCACAAAAAATTTCTATAGTCTTTTTCTTATAGGTTTTATTATTTGGAATGTTGGCTTCTATGAATATCCGATAAGTCATTCTATTGGAAAAAAATTAATTTTGGTTGGTGAGTTTTCACAGCTTTTCCTGGGGCTCTTTTTAGGATATAAAACCTTCAAGGAAAGTATGAAGAATAAGGACTGGGAGATGTTTGGTACGCTTGTTACTATAGCGTTGATGTTTCCGGTTATTTACCGTTATGCCCTTTCGGGAAAAGAATTGGTAATCATTTATCATTATGCTTTGCCCTTTTTAC
>JANYCO010000419.1 GCA_025360235.1 Cytophagales bacterium | reverse complement strand
CAAACATCACATCAAAATCAATTGTTGGAATAGAACTAAAGAGCTCTATAACTACCTTTATAGGATATTCATTGAGATTTGGTATTTTCCTCCTTGTAAGTAATAAAATGTTTATAGGACTTTCTAATACAAATTTTGGTTGAAAATGAAGTGAACTAGTGTACTGTTCGAAGTTAAATAATGCCGAAGTAAAATTCTCCCCCTTGTTATTATAAGCTGTTATTTTAAAGTTAAGTCCATTGTCAAACAATTTCTTATACCATTCGTCTGGCTTGGACCAAGGGAATAATGGAGTGAGGATTATTTTTTTTATTTCAACAAAAGAGTTTGGACTCATCAACAGAAATTCTTTTTTCCTAATTTCATTTGACAATTGAAATATTAAGTCAGTTTTTAGTGGACTTGTCTTCTCTACTATATAATTTGTCCCAGCACCAAGGCCATATTTTAAAACCAACTTATTCTCAACCATATTTGTCAGCATTTTTTTTACGGTTGATAATGGAATATTTAATCTTTCTGCAATATCACCTGATTTGCTTCCGGGATGATTTTCAATGTAAGCCATAATATTTTTTTCTCTTGGTGCTAACTGAACAGTAGTATATGCTTTTGAAGTTAGCTTGTCGTTTAGTTGGTTCTGTATATTATAAAGACAATCTAAAAAGAAAACTAGCCATTCATCCACTTTCTCCCCAGGTCTTTGTTTCTGGGTTTGCATGAGTACTTTATAATATTCTGCTTTTCTGTTTTCAATTTCATGTTCAAAACTAATGTATTGAATCCATGAGTAACCGTGTCTTAAGAGCAACAATGTTCCAAGTAATCTACTCAAACGTCCATTCCCATCCTGAAACGGGTGGATGCTTAGAAAATCATAAACGAACAGTGCTATTTTTACCATAGGAAGAGTTTCCTTATCCGAATGATACCATTCAAGCAATTTTCTCATTGCTTCTTCGGTTGGTAATCCTGGTTCTGTTGTTTTAAATATTAGTTGTTTTGTGCCATCGAGATGATTAGCTTCTACCGCATTACTTACCTGCTTATATTCTCCCCTATGCCAATGGTCTTTTTCACAATGCGCTAATAAAATTTTATGAAGGTTTTTGAGATTTCCTTCTGTGATTTCTATGTCTTTGTAGGATTCTGAAATGGTATCAAGCACTTCAAAATATCCCGCAACTTCTTGTTCGTCTCTCTCATCTAATTTTGAAACTGCTAGTTTCTCAATTAAAACTTCTACCTCAGCATCTGTCATTTTTGAACCTTCAATACGTGTAGACGCTCCAACGCTGCGAACCGTTGCAATAGCTTTAAGTTGTTTTAATGTTTGTCCTTCTCTCTTTTCTATTATAGACCATGAAGCATCAAATCGGTCTACTTTACTGATTTCATTCATCAGTTTCATAGTTAATTCTAAAGAGAATGTATATACATTTTGCATAATTTGGTTCGATTTGGTTCGTAAATATACGATTAATTATTCGATAATGCCTAAAAAATGGTTCGATTTGGTTCGTAAATATATGATTTTTGGTTCGATTGGAATATAAAAATTAAGAATTTAAATTAACTATCTGTATTGAAGATGGTTAATTTAAATCCTAACGGTCTTTGAATAGTATTAATTCCTACCAGAAACTTGAAGGACAAATAACTTGTTGTTTCGTTCTCAATCGGTAGCCAATTATTATCTCGTGAGAACCATTATTAAATTTTGTCAAATGACTCGTATTATAATCGTACGAATAACTAAAGTCAACTGTATTGTTTAAGATCATTCCTACCATAACCGCTACCGCATCTTTGTGACGATAGGAAAACCCTGCCCAACAAAGGTTTCTGTATCTTATTTTTGAATTTATATCCACAGAAATTGGAGCAGGCGCAGCAGCTTTTATACAGATGGAAGGAATAAAGGTAAAGTCATAACCCATAGGAATTTTATATCCAGCCATGATCATGTAATGATGTGTTAACTTACCTTTGCTAATTTCTCCTGTGCTTGCTTTATATAATTTCTGAGGCATAACTTGAATCAGAGAAGCCCCGGCATAAAATTTATTTGAATAAATCCAACCTCCGGCATTAATATCGGCAACAGAGCGAGCACTAAATCCGGTGATAGCAACATCTCCAGGATTGGCAGTGGTTAATTTTCCAGGATCTAACGTATAAAGTTGCATACCACCCATGGCACCAAAGGAAGCGAAAACAGTTTTGGATAATTTTAAATGGTAAGAATAGGCAAGGCTAATAGTATTGGTATTCGTAGGTCCTATGTAATCATTGGTAAGAAGGAAACCTATACCGTGAAATCCGTTTTTCTTATTTTTTGTTCTGTTGTTTACTACTTTGTTTTTACCAATGTTCGTATGCGCACTCAAATAGACAGAACGAGGAGACCCATCAAATCCCGCCCATTGTTTACGGTAACCGGCACGGATATCGGTGTAGTCTTCAGTACCCGAAACAGCAGGGTTGACCACAAAGGGATTGATCATATATTGGGTGTATTGAGCCCTTTGCTGACCTATGGCAAACACCGCTGTTGTCAAAATGAAACATGCAGTTAAATATATTTTATTCATGTTATTAATTCTTTTTTTCATGTGTGTACTCAACTAAATTTCCAACCAATACGCTACTTCACTATTTGGATATATCCGGTATACGGATCAGAATATACCTTACTTTTCAGATCAATAATATAGAAGTAAGTTCCAACGGGTAATGCTTCATCATTTCTGAAATTCGAGCCGTTCCACTCTAATTCATATCCTTCGGATTTCCACACCAGACTTCCCCAGCGGTTATATATCTCCACTGAACAATTCGGGAAGCTGTGAATATTTTTTATTTCCCAAGTGTCGTTATTGTTATCTCCATTGGGAGTAATTGCATTCGGTATCTCAATTTGTTTTTCAACAAATATGCTCACTTCATCTATGGAAGAACAGGTACTTGTGGCATCAGAAACTTGCACAGTGTAGGTGATATTGTTTTTAGCAGTTAATGAAGGATTTGCACTATTAGCATTGCTGAGCCCTGTGGCAGGTGTCCATTTATATACAGAACCGCCACTTGCATTTAAGGAAATAGGAGTGCCGTCTTTTACATATTGATCTGGTCCGGCATCTGCAACTGGCGTAGGGAGAACAGTAACTTTCACAGGAGCTGAAGTAGCTGCACAAGCGCCATTGTCTTCTGTGAGGGTATAGTTTCCTGAACTTGTAACTGTTAAGGAAGATCCGTTAGCTCCTGCTATAGCTACACCTCCCCTGTTCCATGTAAGTGCACCCCCGCCATTTGTAGAAGTATACTTGACAGAGTGACCAGAACAAATACTCGTATCATTTCCAATAATTACCGGACTTGGAGAAGGTTTTACATTCATTGTGATAGTACTTGAGGTAGCGTTTGGCGTTGTAGCGCAACCTAAAGAAGTGGTCATAGTAACATAAATTTGATCGCCATTAACTAAAGTAGTATTGCTATAGGTTGTGGTACCAGTGCCAACAGGACCTCCATTGAGGAACCACTGATAGGAAGGCGTTGCACCTCCTCCGGAAGAGGTAGCGGTAAATGTGACGTTATTACCAACACATATTTTCCCGGGATTGTTGATCGAAACACTTGGCGTAACATTACTCAATACGGATACAGTGACAATGTTAGAAGTAGCAGGAGATCCCGATGTGCATGTGAGCGAAGAAGCCAAAATAACTTTTATCTTATCGTTATTTGTAAGACTACTGCTATTGTATATAGAAGAGGTAGCACCTCCAATTGCCGCTCCATTCAGATACCATTGGTAAGTTGGTGTTGCCCCGCCATTCACAGGTGTTGCAGTAAAACTCATTGGCGAAGCAGCACAAGTTGCTCCGGGATCAGTGATGGTTACACTTATGGGAGAAAGTGGTGTTACTGTAATCGTAACAGGAGTAGTGGTTAATGAACCACAAGCGCCTGAGGTAACCGTTCTTTCGTAGAGTGTAGTAGTAGTTAATGAACCAGGATTGTAGGTGGCAGAACTGGCACCCGCAATGGCAGTATAAGTAGCTCCACCGTCGGTAGATTTTTTCCAGCTGTATACGTAAGTGCCGGTTCCTCCTGTTGGTGCGGTGGCGTTAGTAAGTAGAGCAGCATTTGTGGAAGAACAAATAGTTTGATCGGTAGCAATTGCTCCAACAGTTAAATCTGCATATACGGTTATTGTAATCGAATTTGACTGTGCAGTATTACAGGTTCCAACTCCGGAAACAACGACCCTTCTGTAAAGTGTAGTAACGGTTAATGTAGGAGGAGAAAATCCTGTAGTAACAGCTGCTCCCGCAGATGACCAGGTAGCTCCTGCGTCCGTGGATTGTTCCCATGAGTAAGTATAAGAACCAGTACCACCACTGGCACCTGCAGTACTTGTAATAGCAGCTGGAGTAGTATTGTAACAGATGCTTTGATTTACAGTGATCGTTCCGGCAGTAAGACCGGCAAGGACAGTAATGTGAATCACATTTGAATTTTGCGAAGAACAAGTTCCTGAAGAAACTACTCTTCTGTAGTAGGTATCTGAGGCAAGTGAAGGAGGTGAATAGGTTGATGACGTTGCCCCGCCTATATTTGTCCAACCAGAAACTCCGTTTGCAGACGACTGCCATTGATAAGTAAAAGTTCCTGTACCTCCTGTAGCCACTGAAGTTTCAGTAAGTGTTGCAGGAGCTGTACTGCTGCATATAGTTTGGTCTGCATCAATGGCACCTGCGGTTAATGAAGGGTTTATTGTAATAAGAACATTCGTTGCAGCACCAGGACAACTATTTGCTGTACCTATTACCGCATACGAGACAGTACCATTAGCAGCACCAGGATTAATTAATGTTTGTGAAATAGGTGTTCCACTGCTTGCTGAGGCTCCGGTAATACCTCCGGTTATTGTTGGCGCTATCCATGCATAAGTGGTAGTAGCAACAGTAGAAGTTAAAGGAATATTCAAAGATTGACCAGAACAAATTGTAGTTGTTCCGCTAAAGGATACTACAGGCAATGGATTAACAGTTACTACATAATTATAAGGAACGCCCACACAGCTACCAGTTGTAGCCGTAGGTGTAATAACGTAGGTAACATTTACAGGAGAAGTAGAAGTACTGGTAAGCGTTTCTGTAATTGGATTTGCAGATTGACCCACAACCGCACCATTGCTGATGTTTGCAACGACTGCTCTTGACCAGCTGTAACTTGAAGCAACAACGCTTGCAATAGTATAGTTTTGCGCTGTTCCGCTACAAACCGTGCCTGTAGCAGGAGTTATGGCCGGCTTAGGATTTACAGTTACCACATAACTAAATGTAGGACTTCCAACACAACTTCCAGTAGTAGCAGTAGGAGTGATTAAATAAGTAACATTCACTGGTGAAGTGGAGGTATTTGTCAATGTCTCTGTGATTGGATTTGAACTTTGATTTGTAGCCACAGCATTACTGATATTAGCTACCACTGCTCTTGACCATTTGTAACTTGAAGCTACATCGCTTGTTATAGTATAGCTTTGAGCCACGCCACTGCATACTGAACCAGTGGTCGCTGATGTGATGGTAGGCTGCGGATTTACGGTAACGGTATAATTGAATGGAGACCCAGGACAACTTCCAGTGGTAGAGGTTGGGGTAATCACATAGGTTACATTTACAGGAGCTGCCGGAGACTTTGTATTAATTAATGCTTCCGTAATTGGATTTGAACTTTGTCCTGCTACTGCAGCATTACTTATATCGGTAACTGCAGCCCTCGACCAGCTGTAGCTACTAGCAATAGCACTGGTGATAGTATAGCTTTGAGCCACACCATTACAAATTGATCCTGAGTTGGCAGAGCTAATAGAAGGAAGTGCATTAACAGTTATAATTACAGAAGCTTCTTTGTAGCAAGCAGGAATTGTTCCGGCATTTCCATCTTCCACTCTCAGCTTATAAGTACCGGCATCTCCTGCTACAGCTCCTGTTATAGTAAGATTTGAATAAACAGGAAAATAAGCACCGATTGCAGTTCCGTTTTTATACCATCGGAAATAATATCTTCCGTTTTGTGGTATTAAAGCAGTAGTATCAATTGAAGCAGTAATTGTTTGATTTGCGCCTGCACATAAATTGACTGTGCCGTTAGGTGTTAAAGAAACGCTGTTAGGTGCCTGGCATGGGCAGACTTCAGTAAGCGTTACTGGTACTCTGTCACAGAAGTGTTGTGAAGTAGTGAAATGAATATTTCCAATTGGTCCCCATTCTGTTTTGCTGTTGGTATAAAAATCAGAACCTGTTGTAGCCGTTACATATGGT
>JANYCO010000417.1 GCA_025360235.1 Cytophagales bacterium | reverse complement strand
GGCTAAGCGATGATAGTTTAATCAACAAGTCGAACGGTTTGTCGGGGTTACACCTTGGTTCCAAAGTTTTTTTGTTTAATGACAAAGGAATTTTCCCCAAAGGAACATTATTGTATGGAGTCTCCCTACCTATTTTGGGTTCAAAAGACTTTCGTCCCTCTTATTCTGCAGCTGAAATAATGTTTTTATTTCTAAACAGGATCACCCCTTTTTATGAATTTGAATATAATTTGGGTGTGCAGTGGGATGGGAATACTAAGAACGCGGCCTATGCTTATGCGCTCAATAACGAGTTTGAGATTAACCGTAAAATGCATTGCTTCATCGAGCTGTATGGTTATTTTTATGAAAATAGTGGAAAGGATGATCGGTTTAACGGTTCTTTTGTCAACGATCATAGAGTTAATGGAGGGATATGGTACCTTTTTAATCAGGGATTACAATTGGATTTGAGCGGAGGAGTTGGATTAAGCAAAGTATCTCCGGATTATTATTTTGCTATTGGACTCTCTAATAGGCTTAAATTAGGAAAGAGAAACTAGTTATTAAACCTTTTTTCAGGGTTGCCACAGATTCTCAACAGATTCTCAAATTATTTTTATGCTTGGATTAGTTTTAAATTACATTAATTTAATAATCTAACGCAATATCTAATTGACCATGAGAATAGCAATCCTTATATTAATACTCTTTGTTTATCAAGGAGTTTTCGCATCTGATACACTAAAAATATCAATTAAACAGGCCGATAGCATCTTCTTAGTCAATAATTACGATTTATTGGCTTCGGCTATGAATATTGATGTACAGAGAGCTCAGATTATTCAGGCAAAGCTTTATCCCAATCCTGTCATTACCGCTGATTTTAATGCTTATGATCCACAGTATGGAAGAGTGGCGCATGTAGGGAAGACGGGAGAAAAAGTTTTTCAGTTTGATCAATTGATATTATTGGGAGGAAAGCGAAAGTCGCAGATTGAGTTGGCAAAGTCAAATGCCGTTATAGCAGAAATAGAATTTCAGGATTTGGTCCGGCAATTAAAATTTCAGTTGCATAGTAGTCTCTATTTTATTAATGAACAGGCTTTTCTTCTTTCTAAATACAATCAGCAGTTGGCGTTATTGGATACAATTCTTTTGGCTTATGATGTGCAGGTAAAAAAGGGGAATATACCATTAAACTATTTGGTCAGATTGAAGGGTGTGTATTTGAATCTTAATAACAGCAGAGCTTCTGTGTTTAAACATTATTTTGAAGAAATGGCCAAGGTACAAACTATACTTCAGATTAATAAAACTATTGACCCTGTGATTTTAGATGCGAAAATTTATTCTTCCATTAAATTAATTGAGTTGAATGAGTTGGTAGATATTGCTTTGCAAAATCGTCCTGATTATTTAATAAGCATACAAAATAAAACAATGGCCGAGCAGTATTATAATTATCAAAGAAAAATGGCTATTCCAGATCTGAATATATTTACCTCTTATGACCAACGAGGTGGTGCATTTACAAATCAATTAAATTTAGGTGTAAGCATGCCTCTGCCTGTATGGAATAGAAATCAAGGGAATATTAAATCGGCGAAAATGGACGTGAAGCAAAAGGAATATAGCGCAGAGTCATTGAAAAATAATCTTCTGTTTGAAGTTCAAAATTATTATTCATTTTACAATCAAACAATCATAGAATACCGAAAAACTTCTCAATTGTATAACCAGGATTTTGAAACGACTCTGATAGGAATGTCAGATAATTTTCAGAGAGGAAATGTTAGCCTCATCGAATTCGTAGATTTCTTTGAAAGCTATAATAATGCTCTTGCAGAAATTGCCAGAATTAAAATTCAAATTGCTTTTTCGGAAGAGCAACTTAATCTTAGCATAGGTAAAGAGATATTTTAAAAATTAAGAATACTTTCTTAAAAAAATGAAGATGAAAAACATAACTAATTACGGGCTACTAATTCTTATTTTAATTTACTCATGTACTAATCCTCCTAAAGAAGAAGAGGCTAGTGCATCATTTAGTATGAACGATACCATGATGGCCAAATGCGAATTTTATAATGCGAGTTTTCAGGAGGTAAGAAATGAGATTAGATTGTTTGGTAAAATTCAACCTGATAATAATAAGTTGGCTCATGTTTATTCTATAGTGGGCGGTAATGTGATGAAAATAAATGTGGAGTTGGGAGATTACGTTCAGAAGGGTCAGGTGTTGGCAATGGTTCGTAGTAGTGAAGTGGCAAGTTTTCAAAAAGAAAAGCTGGATGCCATAAGTGATGTAGCGCTGGCAGAAAAAAATCTTCATGTGGCAAAAGATATGTTTACGGGAAAATTAGCTTCTGAAAAAGATGTAGTGGCGGCTGAAGGGGAATTGCAAAAAGCAAAAGCAGAGTTAACCCGTATAAACGAAGTGTACAGTATTTACAGTTTACAAAGTGGTTCAGTATTTAATATTACTGCCCCAATAAGCGGATATATTGTTCAAAAAGATATTAATCAGAACGAACAATTGCGAGCTGATAAAGCAGAAATTTTATTTTTAATTGCAGAGATAAATGAAGTCTGGGCAATGGCAAATGTAAATGAAAGTGATATATCAAAAGTTCAGGTTGGTTATGATGCGGAGGTAAGTACATTAAGTTTTCCAGATGAAAAATATATGGGAAAGATCGACAAAACATTTAATGCAATTGACCCTGAAACAAAAGCCATGAAGGTACGGGTGCGTCTTCCAAACCCATCTTTGAAACTCAAACCTGAAATGAATGCAACCGTTACCGTGAGGTATCAGGAGAAAAAGAAAATGATAGCGGTACCTTCTACTTCTGTAATATTTGATAAAAGTAAAAATTGGGTAATGGTATTTAAAGATAGAAATAATATTGAAACCAGAAAAGTAGAAGTATATAGTCAGGTGGGTGATCTAACATACATTAGCGCTGGATTAAAAGAAGGAGAGAAGGTGATTTCTAAAAATGGAATTTTTATTTACGACGCTATTAACGACTAAACCTATGAACAAGTTTATAAGAAATATTCTTTCCTTCTCTTTAGGGAATAAGGGTTTTACTTTTTTCTGGGTTGGTATATTAGTGATTAGTGGAGTAATCAGCTATATCAATATACCTATTGAAGCCTTTCCTGATGTTAC
>JANYCO010000380.1 GCA_025360235.1 Cytophagales bacterium | reverse complement strand
CATCGCTGTGTAACCAAAGATTGGTTTACGAGAATTGGTTGCAATAATTTCAGAGGTAATTCCTAGTGCCGGAAGAAGCACAATATACACTTCAGGGTGACCTAAGAACCAGAATAAGTGTTGGAACAATACAGGGCTACCACCAGAGTGTGCCAAGGCTTCACCGCCTACATACAATTCAGACAAGAAGAAACTAGTACCGAAACTTCTGTCAAATATCAACAACAATGCTGCTGAAAAAAGAACAGGGAAAGAAAGAATTCCAATAACAGCTGTGATAAGGAATGCCCAGATTGTAAGTGGCATTCTTAAGAAAGTCATCCCTACAGTTCTAAGGTTGATTACCGTAGTTACATAGTTAAGACTTCCTAACAAAGATGAAACGATGAATATTGCCATCGACAATAACCAAAGTGTCATACCTGCGCCTGAACCAGAAATAGCTTGGGGCAATGCACTAAGCGGAGGGTAAATTGTCCATCCACCAGCTGCAGGACCAGTAGTAATAAATATTGACCAGAACATAAGTACACTGGAAATAAAGAAGAACCAGAAAGAAAGCATGTTCAAAAATCCGGAAGCCATATCTCTTGCTCCTACTTGAAGAGGTATAAGGAAGTTACTGAAGGTACCACTTAGGCCAGCCGTTAATACAAAGAACACCATGATGGTTCCGTGCATTGTAACCAATGCTAAATAGAATTCAGGATCAATTTTCCCATCAGTAGTAAGCCATCCACCAAGTATCGGTCTCAACCATTCCAAGTTTGCATTTGGAAAACCCAATTGTAAACGAAACAATAATGAAAAGCAACCTCCGATAACAGCCCAGAAAATTCCTGATATAAGGAATTGTTTAGCTATTACTTTGTGGTCTTCACAAAATACATATTTTCTTATCCAATGTAATTCATGATGCTCGTGCTCATGATCATCGTGTGCTTCTGCGTGTGAATGGCTTAAAGTTTCAACAGTTGACATATTACCGTATATTTAAAACTCTTGTTAGTTGTAAATTAAATTTTCTTTATTTCTACCCTTCTGTTCATGGCCTTACCAGCTTCGGTAGCATTGTCGGCAACCGGATTTGCCTGACCATACCCTTTAGAAGTAAGCCTTTTCTTAGCAACGCCTTTTTTCACAAGTGCATCCACTATAGACTGAGCACGGCTTTGGGATAAAGCCTTATTCTTTTTAGCATCTCCTAAATTGTCGGTATAACCACCGATTTCTACTTTGATATTTTTATCAGCAGTAAGGAAATCGTAAATTTTATTTATGGAAGCAGAAGCACTGGAATCCAATTCAGATTTGCCAGCAGCAAATTGAATATGAAGTGCAACCACACCTGATTTAGTAATTTCAGTAGCAATGTCTACCGTATCAATGATAACAATAGGAGCTGCGAGAGAATCTTTAGAAGGAGCAACTGCTGCAGTATCTTTTTTGAACCCCGGAATAATTCCATTTACATAATCCACATTGTCTGCAGACCAAAGGGATTGAGAAGCTTTCCACTTATCGTAATCTTCTTGTTCGTCTACTACAACTTTAAATTTCATTGTGTAATGACCTCTTCCGCATATTTCAGTACAAGCCAACACATAATCAAAACTTTGATCACCTGTAGTCTCTCTCATTTCCTGAGTAGTCTTGGTAGGTATAAACCAGAATTTAGTTGGCATACCTGGCACTGCATCCATTTTCACACGGAAGTGAGGAAGGAACACACTATGCAACACATCTCTTGCTCTGATACGCAGTAATACTGGTTTTCCTTTTGGAAGATGCATTTCCATTGGAACAAAATCATCAAAACTTGCAGAATCGGTAAAGTCTATACCAAATTCATTAGTCGCATCAATTGCTTTGAATTTATATCTTCCTAATTTATTGTCTTTACCTGGGTAACGAACTTTCCATGCAAATTGTCTTCCCATTACTTCAATTACTTCGCAATCTTTTTCAGGAGGAAAAGTGGTAATGTAGTTCCATTCTTTAAGACCATAATAAACCAACCCTGTCATTACAATGGCTGGAATAATTGTCCATATAATTTCTAATTTATGATTGTCAGGATAGAAATAAGCTTTTCTTCCTTCCTGGTATTGGTATTTATATGGAAACCAAAAAAGTAAAGTATTGGTGATTATGAAAGCCAATACTAACAATACCATTGTAAACCAAAACATGAAGTCTGTTGTTACTCCGTGTACAGAAGCTGCCTCTGGAAGGAAATGAACTTTTGCTTTATTGTAAGACCAATAGAACCCAACCAGACCAATAACAAAAGCAATAGGAAGCATAGCTCCATTTATTTTATTGCTCATTCCTACTTTACCGGGTTCACCTCGCATGACCGTTACAAGGGTATGTACCCTGAA
>JANYCO010000321.1 GCA_025360235.1 Cytophagales bacterium | reverse complement strand
TGTCGGTTCAAGCCCTGAACAAGAATTATTTTAAAAATAAAAGCGGCTTCTTTTGTGACAGGGCATTTTTTTGTAGTCTCTCCAATAATAGGAACACCATTTGACATTGCCTTGACAAAATCTTCAGTAACAAGTTTGTTGACTGTTACAATATATTCTTTCTCATGTTTATTACCGGCACGAAGTATTTTATTTACCAGGTCTCCATTGTTGGTTAGGAAAATAAGGCCTTGCGAATCTTTGTCAAGACGACCTATCGGAAAGATCCGGTCGCTGTGGTTAACGTAATCAACAATATTGTCTTTTGTGGTAATTTCGGTAGTACTTGTTACTCCAACAGGCTTGTTAAAAGCGATCAATACACTATCTTCCTTTTGCTTAGGTTCGATAAGCTGACCATTCACGATCACTTTATCCTTAGACGAAACCTGGTCACCAATTCTTGCTTTCTTTCCGTTTATCAAGACATTACCCGATTCGATAAAGCGATCCGCCTCTCTTCTGGAACATAATCCACTCTCACTGATGTATTTATTTAAACGGGTAAAAGAATTTTCCATCGTAGCCGAAAGTTAAGTAATTTGTGCCCAAATTCAGAATTATTTGTAATAAACCAATGTTTTTAACGTTTTTGGTTATATTTTTGTAGTTCTATAGAATTATAAATTACTCAAAGAAATTATGCGGAAGGTTGTACTTTTTTTATTGTTAATCTCATTTGGATTTTCAGTGAATGCTCAGATAACAATTGGAGCTACTGTTTTCCCTCAGTTTAGTTCTACCTCAAGTATTATACCTTTTAAAAAGGATGTAGTAAATAACCATAACCTTCCAACATTAACTGCAGGTGCAGGCTTACTCTTCACCTACGATTCCTATAGAAAACCTCGTGGAGCACAATTCGGTATTTCTTATTCATCACAAAACCAGTCCTATGTTTTCAATTATAAAATAGCCGGTGATCAATTTGTGCATAGAGGAAAAAAACGTTTTGATTATTTGAAATTTTCTTTGCTGGCGAGAAAATCAGGTTATGTACATAAATATGTTAAAGCGGTATTCTTTGCAGGACCTCAGTTTGCATATCTTTTAAAATACGATGGCGGAGCCATTGCATACAAAGAAAATGAAAACTTCTTCTTACCCTCTACTAAGGCAAATATTTATTACAAACATTATTCTATTGAGGCCGTAATTGGTTATTCATTAGAATATGCTATTCATAAAAATTTTAATCTTGTTGGTACATGCAGATTGGATTATGGGCTTAACAATATTGAAAGAAAAGGTGTTACCTACAATGGAATAAAAATTTTCAGCGGTGGTGGTTCACACCAAATTACTTATGGCTTACAATTAGGAGCTTGTTACGTATTCCACAGACCAGATCATCTTCTACTTCCAGGAAATACCTATAGGTATAGGGTTTATAAGAAGAAGAAAATTACAGGTAGAACTAAAAGATAATGATAAATGGTTAATTGTTAATGAAGATTGAAGATTACCATTTTTACATTAATAATTTATCATTAACAATTTACCATTAAAAAACTGTATCTTTTTTTAATTTCTGAATTATAGTAATAAAACAATCTTATTACTATGAAAAAACTAATTCTATTCTTCTGCTTATGTTTTAGCACCGTTATTTGTTCTGCACAACTGCAAAGGTCTACAGAAGACAGTGCTCTGGTCGAAGTTGTTGTAAAAGACTTTAAAGACAAAATAAGGATTCACGACAGGGTTTTATTTGAGGGACAAAAAACCAAGGTAGTTTTACAGGGAATGACTGATGAGTTGGGAAAATTCAGAATACTTCTTCCTGAAGGTGATGTCTATAATATTGTGATGAAAGGGCTGGGTGAAAATCAGGAGTACAATACTTTTTCGATCCCAAAAGTTGATGGGCGTTATTCTTTGGCTACACTTACTATAAAATACGAACCTGCAAAAACCTTTACACTTAAAAGTCTGCAATTCGAATCAGGAAAAGCTTCTATCAAAACGGGTTCTGAAAATATACTCAGTGAATTGATAGAACTAATGCAGCTAAAACCTGCAATGAAAATCGAGATTGCCGGACATACGGACGATATAGGAAATGATGATACTAACTCAATTCTTTCACAAGCGCGTGCAGAGGCTGTAAAAAAATACCTTTCTCAAAAAGGGAAAATTTCTCCTGAAAGAATTATAGCGAAAGGTTATGGAGAAAATCAGCCGGTATCTGACAATGAAACGGACAGTGGCAGACAAATGAACAGGAGAACCGAGGTGAGAATTATAAGCGAGTAAAAGAACTGAATTTTACGTTTTCTGGTAGCTTATCACAAATTGTAATAAGCTCACTTAATTGTAAAGTTATCATTTACAATACTTCAAAATAGCCGCCTCCGCTGCTGTAGACCCATACTTCTTAGCTTTTCTAAAATCTATACACCCTTCTTCATTTCTATTAAGATCTATTTTTGCAAAACCTCGGTTATTATAAGCCTTAGCATAAGTAGGGTCAATCTCAATCGCTTTGGTATAGTCTGCAATACTTCCTTCAAAATCTTCTAACATATCTTTTGCATATCCTCTGCCATAATAAGAATCAATATCTTTAGGATTTATGGCAAGTGCTTTTGTATAATCTTCTATTGCTCCTTTATAATCTTCGAGATCAAACCTTACCAGTCCAACGCAATAATAAGCATCTGAAAAATTGGGGTCTAGTTCGATGGCTTTATAATAATCATCTATAGCACCTTCGAAATCTTCTTTGCTGTATTTTGTAAGTCCCCTGTCATAATAGGCATTCGTGAATTTCGGATTAATTTTAATGGCTTCCGTAAAATCTGCAATCGCCCCGTCAAAATCTTCCGTGGCATCTTTTGAAAGTCCTCTGTTATTATAGGCTATAGCATCTTTAGGATTAATCTCTATCGCTTTGTTAAGATCGGCAATAGACCCCTCAAAGTCTTCCAAATTTTGTTTTGCAAGTCCTCTGTCGTTATAGGCAGTACCGAATTCAGGATTTAGTTCTATAGCCTTGTCAAAATCTTTTATAGCTCCTTTGTAATCTTTTTGTTTATATTTTTCTTCTCCGGCTTTAACAAAATCTTTTGCTGAAGGGCCACAACCGTATAAAATTGAACAAAGTAATAGTAGTAGAAAAGATATTTTTCTCATAACTTGTTAAGCACTTAAAATGATGGTCAATATAGTACTTTTCTTAAGTAGAAAAATACTTTTGGGTTTGAAGTTATTTACAATTTTCTTTTATAGCAGCAGCAGCATCTTCATATCCAAGTGCTTTCGCTTTTTCGAGATCCAAACACCCCTCTGCTTTTTTTGATAATTCAATTTTGGAAAGTCCTCTGTTGTAATAAGCCATTCCACTTTCTGAGTCAATTTCTATCGCCTTGGTATAGTCAATTATTGCTGCCTTATAGTCTAACAGCTTTGCTTTTGCAAACCCTCTGTTTATATAGGCTCCAATATAATTTGGTTCTATTTCAATAACTTTATTATAATCAAGAATAGCGGCATTGTAATGTTCCAAATCATCCTTCATAATAGCTCTGTTAAAATAAGCGTTAACATAATTTGAATCTGTCTCGATTGCTTTTGTATAATCGGAGATAGCTCCCTTATTGTCAAATAACTTGGCTTTAATAATGCCTCTGTTATAGTAAGCATCTGTATAATCGGGGAATATTTTTATAGCCATTGTAAGATCCAGTATTGCGCCGTCGTCGTCGGATAATTCATCTTTCGAAAATCCTCTGCCAAAATAAGCTCTTGCATAAGTTGAATCCAGTTCGATTGCTTTTGTAAAATCCTGCATCGACCCTTTGTAGTCTGAAGATAACATTTTTGCAAAACCCCGATTACAGTAGGCATCAGCGTTATTGTTTTCAAGTTTTATAGCTTTAGAATAATCAAAGATTGCCCCTTCATAATCAAAGATTGCGTCTTTTTCAACCGCTCTGTTAAAGTAGGCGTTAGTATTTGCAGAATCAAGCTCTATCACTTTGCTATAATCAAGAATAGCTTCTTTATGATCTAATAATTTAGATTTTGAATACCCTCTTCCAAAATAAGCATCGACGTAATTTGGATCAATTTCTATCGCTCTGGAATAATCAAGTATTGCTTCCTCATAATTTTTAATGGAATTTTTTTCAAACCCTCTGTTATAATAAGCATCTAAATACTCAGGATAAATTTCGATGGCCCGGGTATATTCTAAAATAGCTTCCTTATGTTCTAATGCCTGAGTTTTAGTATACCCTCTATTGAAATAAAATTCTCCGTCATAGGGTATTGTTTCTATAATTTTATAATCAACAATAGCCCCTTCATAATCTCCTAAATTGAATTTGGAATAACCCCTGTTTAAATAGGCCTCCAAAAAATTAGAATCTAACAGTATAGCCCTTGAATAATCCATTATGGCTCCTTCATAATCTGATAACTCATCTTTTGAAAATCCTCTTTGAAAATAGGCTTTTGAAAAAGCAGAGTCAATTTTTATAGCATTAGTAAAATCTAAAATGGCTCCATGATAGTCCTGGGATAAATGTTTTGATTTACCTCTGTTAAAATGCTCCTCGGCAGATTGAGAATAACCTGTTAACGGTGCAATAAGAATAAGCAAAAAAAACACCCTCATCATAGGTTTTTATTTAATCTAATTTGACTTTTTGTACGATTATTCAATATAGTTGTAATTTATTTTTTATACAATACTATTTTTAAGGTTTCAAATTGAAACCTTAA
>JANYCO010000152.1 GCA_025360235.1 Cytophagales bacterium | reverse complement strand
GGGGTATCCATGAAATCAATTTGTTCCGGTTTTCCTAAGGCTTTAAAGGTGTTTTTGACAAGGTCAAGAAAGGTACGGGCTTTTCCGCTTCCGAGGTTATAGATACCTGAATTTTTTCGGTGGTGGGTCAGGAAATAAATTACTTCTACCACATCTTTTACATAAACAAAATCACGAAGTTGTTCGCCGTCTTTGTAGTTGGGGTTGTGCGACCGAAAGAGTTTCATTTTTTCGGTTTTCATGATCTGGTTGTAGGCATGGAAAATTACAGAAGCCATCCTTCCTTTATGGTATTCATTGGGGCCGTATACGTTAAAGAATTTTAGTCCTGCCCAGAAGAAAGGCTTTTCTTTTTGTTGTAAGGCCCAAATGTCGAAATCATTTTTTGAATCACCGTATGGATTAAGTGGTTTTAATTTGGGGATTACTTCTTCCGTATCTTCATAGCCAAACTCTCCAAGACCATAAGTAGCAGCCGAGGAAGCATAGACCAGCGGTATTTGGTATTTGCAGCAAGCTTTCCAAATATCTTTTGTATAATTTAGATTTAAGCGATCAAAGATAGCTTTGTCAAACTCTGTGGTATCGGTACGTGCGCCGATGTGGTAGATGAATTCTACCAGTTTATAGTTTTTGTCCAGCCATTCAAAAAATACATCACGGTGGACTTTTTCCTGGATCTTTTTTCCTTCAAGGTTTTTATTTTTCTCCTCATTAGAGAAATCATCAACGGCAATAATATAATTAAAATTATGTGCGTTCAGTTTGCTTATAAGACAGCTTCCGATAAATCCGGCTGCCCCTGTTACTACCATCATAGTGTTTTTGTTTTGGCTGTAAAAGTAAATAGAAATTTTGAATAAAGTGTTTAAAAAAGTCATCAAAAAGTGTTAACTTTATAAACAAACAAAATTGTTGTAAAATGGATGCTAAAACTAAATATCAATTAGTAGAAAAGATTATCCAAACAGAAGATGATCAGATTCTCAATGAAATAAAAAGTATTTTAGAGAAGGTATCTGTTAGATATAGTATACCTGCCTATAATAGGCAATTGAATGAGGCTGACCAGCAAATCGAAAATGGAAAATTTATTAGCCAGGAAGACCTTGAAAAAGAATCTGATCAATGGTAAAGCGGGTAATTGAAATTCATTGGAGTGATGAAGCCAGACTTGATTTGAAAGACTTATACTACTATATCAAAAAAGATTCTATAGAAGCAGCAAAGAAAGTAAAAAAAGAAATTTTTTCAAGTAGTATTAAACTCAAAGATAATCCAATGATGTTTGAAGCTGATCGTTTTAAAATAGATAACGATGGAAGTTTTAGGGTTTACCATGTTTATGATTATAGAATAAGTTATCGTATAAAAGACGATATTATAAGAATTCTTAGGGTTACCCATAGTAGCCTTGAGCCAAGAGAATATTAGTAATTTTATATGTGAAGAATGATTTCTCAATCTAACCAAAACGAAACAATAGATTCGATCTCAAACCAAAGAAGAATACTAGAAATACTAGCCGTACTTATTACGGGTATTGGCAAATTCATTTTCATGGATATCTTGAAATGGAAATTCCCTTTTATTATGGTCGTGATATTGGGGTGGTCAATTTATATTGGATATCGTCGAAGAAAAATTGAGGGTCTCAATAAACATTGGGGGCTCCGAACAGATAATTTTAAAACCGTTTTGTTTAAAGTTTTACCTTTTGGTTTTGTCTCTATCATTTCCTTCTTTGTTGTTGGCTACTTTCAAGCTACCATAAATTTGACTTGGCATATAATTCCCATTTTAATTATCTATCCGATTTGGGGTACAGTTCAGCAGTTTTTAATGATCGGTATAGTGGCTGGAAATTTTCAGGATCTGAATAATTCCTTCATCAAAAAACCGATAATTATTCTTTTAACTGCTGTTTTATTTGCGATAGTACATTTCCCCAACTACTGGTTAATACTCGGAACATTTATTCTCGCGCTTTTTTATACCTACATTTATTTAAAGGAAAGAAATGTATATGTGTTAGGATTATTTCATGGATGGTTAGGAGGTTTATTCTTTTACACTGTTGTGAATAGAGATCCGTTTCAGGAAATTTTTGGTAAATTGCTAAACTAATGGGGTACAAAAGAGAGTTGATAGCGGTTTTTTTTTCGTTAGCATTATTAGTTTCATGCGATACAAAAAACAATAATGAAACTATTGAGTACATAATTCTTAAAGACGACCTGGGTCGAACCGTCAAAGTCAAAAAAGACGCCCATCGTTTTCTCCCTCTAGCTTCTTCTGTCACAGAAATGCTTTACCTGGTCTGTGATACCTCTGAAATAGTGGGACGTACCCAAACCTGTAATTTTCCAAAAGAAGTTTTATTAAAACCAGTTGTCAATAATTATCCTCCCGATCTGGAAAAAATTCTTTTTCTGAAACCAGATTTAGTGATTACTAAAGATGGGATGCTTTCTTTACAACAAGCAGCTGCCATTGAGAAAATGGGGATTCCTGTTTACTATCAGAAATACGACAAGGTAAAGGACATCGTTAATGGATTGGAAACATTGGCTGAAATTACTAACCATAAAGATTCAGGAAAGAAGATTGCAGATTCCCTAAGGTCCGCATTGGGGAAAATTATCCCTTTGCCAGAAAAAATTAAGCCTAAGCGCGTGTTGATGCTTATCTCAAAAGAGAGCTACTTTGTTTTCGGAAAAGATACTTATGCTTCTGACATTGTTGGTTTGGCGGGAGGTGTAAACGCAGTAGATAGTATTTATGATAATCCTTATCCGGTAGTTTCGGCAGAGTATCTTCTAAAAATAAATCCGGATGTTATTATTGGGGGAGAAGCCGTGGCTTTGGAGAAAGATTTCTTCGAACTGCATCCGGAAATGAAACGGACGAACGCTTATATAAGTAAAAAATATTTCACTGTAAACGATGACTACCTTTCACGCCCAGGGCCTAGAGTGTTGGAAGCTATAAAGGTTATTAAGGAGTTAATAAAATAATCTTGCGTTCTTTGCGGAATCTTAGCGTTCTTTGCGTTTAAAGAATAGTTTAACCATTTTAACGCAAAGAACGCTAAGGTTTAGCAAAGAAGGCAAGGAAAAAATTAAATGAATTTCAAATACATCATATCGTTAATCATAATTAGCTGTCTAATTCTACTACTTCTACTTATAGGTATAAAGATTGGTAGCTTTGAAACAGATTGGCCTACCATATTTTCAGCCATAGCCGATTATGATTCTAATAAATCAGATCACTATGCAATTGTTGAATTGAGAATGCCACGATTGTTAATCGCGCTCTTCGCAGGAGCTGGGTTGGCCTTGAGTGGTTATCTGATGCAGGCGATGGTGAACAATCCCTTGGCAGATCCCTATTTTCTTGGGACGTCTTCGGGAGCAAGCTTGGGAGCTAGTATTGTTTATGCAGGGTTGATACCGGCATCGATTCTTACTGTTTCTCTGTTTTCATTTCTTGGGGCGATGTTAGTTACCTTAATAGCCATTATGGTAGCTTATCAGAAAGGCCGAATTGAACCCACTCGGCTTCTCTTGTCTGGCGTGGCTTTGTCGGCGCTGATGGTTTCGGCTACGAGTTTGGTTACTTTCATGTCAGGCGATGACAGTCGTTTAAAAAATATTATTTTTTGGATCTTAGGAGGCTTTGAGTTGGTGGGCTGGGAGCACTTTCCTTTGCTTGTTTTGATAGTAGTGACGCTTACTTTAGTGTTTACTTTTTATCAGAAACAATTGAATATATTATTACTAGGAGAGGAGCGCGCAGAAAATATAGGTGTAAATACAAAAAAACTTCGTTGGATGGTCTTGTTGTCTTGTTCGCTGGCTACTGGGATAGCGGTATCGGTAGCAGGTCCTATAGGGTTTGTTGGTTTAATCATTCCTCATTTTGTACGCTCCATTTATGGCGTAACAGGGAAATACAACATAATCTTCACAGCACTTTGGGGAGGAATATTTCTGTTGTCTTGTGATGTTTTTTCAAGATTGATCTTTCCTCCATCCGGCGTGCCTTTGGGAATTATCACTTCATTTGTGGGTATTCCATTTTTTGTATTTTTA
>JANYCO010000142.1 GCA_025360235.1 Cytophagales bacterium | reverse complement strand
TTCCACTCTCCTCTTCCCATAACCGTTTCCTCGTTCTGAAGTCGTGTAGGTCCTATGTCATTGTCCTGATAGCGATAAGTAAAAGTAGTATTTACCAAATGATTTTTTCCCAATTTTCCACCTGCTCCCAGATTAGTAGTTTCAGTTCTTGAATTATCTCTCATGCTTCCACTAAAAGCCTCTTTATCATTACGAATAGCATAATCCATAAAATATTTAAATTTATTTTTATCGTTATTCCGGATATAATATTTTTGTTCATCATAATACATTGTAGTCCGTTTAACTTTTCCCACCGAATCAAAAACTACATTGTGATCCATATTAATCATCGCTCCAGGAACAAAATATTTAAAACTGTAATACAAATTTGTATTAAATCTTTTCCAATCCGCCATTTCTTGTTTTTTATTGTTATTCATCAAAAAACCCGTACCAATAAACTGAAGTTTACTTATCGACTTATTTAATACTAATGTCTGTTGATTACCATCTACATCACCCGGCTTCTCTCTTCTTGTAAACAAATAATTAATCCTATTCTTATCGTCTTTCACGATACCTGTTGATACATTCAAGATATTATTTTCAATTTTTTTTGTCAGACTTTCTGACCAATCTCTTTCAAAATCTGTTGTTCTAAAACGATCAATCGCTACGAAATTTTTATCATCGTATTCATAATCTGCACTGGCTATCCATTTATACTTATCCAAAAAAGAAATTTTCCGGCCCTTATTCACATAACCTACCTTATAAGCATACCCTTTGTCGTCTTGACTATCATAGTTAGAATAGAGATTTACATCGTTCACAGTGAATGCGGATTCAACGAAAACTAAATCTGTTTTGGAAACATCTAAACTCCCTCCTACCGCAATCATTTGCTTTTGTTTTGGAGTAGAAATTATTTTTATTGGCTCAAAATTTCCATTGGGATAGCCAACATATTTATAAACCCTTCCATTTACCGGAAGAACATCCAATATATAACTTCCTTTTCCCTGATCTACCTCTGAAAAGCTTACATCATAAATAGCACTATCCGGACTGGTAGAAAAAATATAAACCTTTTTACCAGCGATAGTAGTATCTTTATACAAAATTTTATTTGCAGTATAGCCTACATTTTTCACACCGGTAACTATAGCTTTATTTAAGGTATCTCCAATGCCACTCAGGTATTGTTTGTCCGCTTCCGTAAGAGAAACTGCCAGTGGATTATTTGGGTTATCTTTTTCCTGATAATAACTAATAAATCCATGTACTCTTTTATAATCCTGATAATGACTAAAATTCATAATTGTTCTGCTGAAATTTTTATCAGAATATTCAAAATCAACTCTAACTCTGGAAAATCTTGTAATCAGTACATTGTTGGTAAATGTAATTTCTGCCGTATTATAATCGATCACATAATCAAAATCCCAACCTCTTTTTAATAATCGTCCATCAAGATAAATTTTTTCCGAGTTGGCAAGTATGATTATAAACCTTTCGTTGTTTGGGCCTTTTAATCGGTAAGGGCCCTGCACCCCCTCTGATAATGAATCTGGTTGTCCTACTCCAAATTGCATTGAGTTGAACTTCCCTTTAGAAATTGCTATTCCTCCACTTGTAACAGAATGAATAGTTGAATCCTTTCCATGCGTGAATACTTCAGCCTGTGTGCCTTGCACGTTTCGATAATATTTAAGAAAATTAGAAGGTCTGTTTTTCATTACCAAATCTCCAGCGATAAGATTGGCATTTTTACTTTTCAACTGTACGTATACTTTATCGAACTCCTGTAACTGTTGCGTATTTCCGTCTGGTTGGAAAGGAATATTCTGATCGGAAATAACTGCGGTAATGGATACACCTTCTGTCAGTTTTCCTTCCAGTTGTAAATTGAGTACTGAATTCACAAAAACATTTTGATTGTTTCCAAAAGAAACACCTCTGGAAATATTACCCGTTTTATTTATTCCGGGACTTGTAAATAATTCTTCTTTCTTATCAGGCATAAATCTCCTGTAACTATAATCATCTTTGTATATAGCATTAGAATCATACTTAGAAACATCTCTTTTGAAATAAGGGCGGTTTAGTTTGTAGGGCAATACTGTAAAACAAACATAAATGGAATCAACTATATGATCAGATATTAAAGTTGCCTTGTTTGTATTAATATCATAGGAAATAGAAGTGGTACTATCTTTTGGATAATTTAATTGAATAGAACTAGGGAAAACTGAAAGTGAATCTAGTTCAAACTGACTATTTGGAACAACAATCCATTTACATCTTTTTCG
>JANYCO010000140.1 GCA_025360235.1 Cytophagales bacterium | reverse complement strand
CAAACGGGGAAAAATATTTCCAAATTGAAATGTTTGAGACCTTAAAACAAAATTACACAGATCAAATTAAGAAAGTATATTTTGCAAAAGGAGTAGGTATTATAAGGAAAGAACTTTGGAACAATCAAATATGGAATCTTGAAAAATATCATATTAATTAAAATAGTATGAAAATTTTAATATCATCCAATATTGTTTTTTTAAAGTCTCTCAAGGGCCTCCAAAAGGGGATATGGTTTTTTTATTCTTTCTTATATTGTCAACCCCACTAGCGGCAACATAAACAGGACACTTGAATCAGGGAAAGCGAACCTCCTTTCCATCTCAGTTCGTGCTCAGATTTCATACAGAATTTATACTGATGTATGGCACGGTTTTCTCTGATAAATTCCGAAATCACCCGGGAATACCTGAGCGAGTGCAAAGACTAAATTTTTAAGTCTGGCATAAAAGTTGCGAATAACAAATTGTATTCAGTAGTGAAGAAGAATATGAAAAGTACATTAAAACGATTTTTAATTCCATGGCTGTTATTAGTTGCGGTGCTTTATACATCCTCTTTAACCCATCATCATAAACATCATGGTCACGCTCATAATCATCCGTGCAAGAGATCTAATCACACTCAACAGATATTAAAAAATTCAGCTACGGAGTTAACAGATGACGAGTCGGATATTGAAGAGGGCAAAGATGATACTACCCAAATAAAATTTGAAAGAAACGAACTTGAAACCAGCTTATTTTATTCTCAAAATTTTAATGAACAAGTTTCGCATTCAAAAAGTATTTTAATTAAGGCAAGACCGCTTTATCTTTTAAACTGTTCGTTAAGAATATAATTTCATTTTTTTACTGCATATTAAACGCTCGAAAATTCAGAGTCCGGTTTAATATTGCCAAAATTTTAATACTAAATAAATTTTCAACCCTTTATTAATTAAATTTTATGAAAAAGCTAGCAATGTTAGTATTGATGGTATGTGCATTATCATCTTGTATGAAAACAGTACCTGCAGGTTACAGAGGTATAAAAGTATATATGTTGGGAACAAAACGTGGTGTTGAAACCAAACAAGTAGGAGTAGGAGCCTATTTTATAGGAGCCAATCAAAGAATATATAAGTTTCCTGTGTTTCAACAAAACTATGTTTGGAAAGACGAACAATCCACAGGAGGTCCGGATAATTCTATTTCTTTTCAAAGTAAAGAAGGTCTGGATGTACAAGCTGATTTTGGAATCAGTTACTCACTGGTACCAGATAGCGTACCTGTAATATTTCAAAAATACAGAAGAGGCATTGATGAAATCACAAATATTTTCTTGAGGAATATGGTGCGAGATGCGCTTAATACAACCGCCTCTAAAATGCCGATTGAATCTATTTATGGTGTTCACAAAAAGAATTTATTGGACGATGTGGATAGTGTAGTTTCAATTCAAACGGAGAAATATGGAATTATTATTGACAGAATTTATACTATCGGAGAATTTAGATTGCCTAAAATAATTGAAGAGGCAATTAATTCAAAACTGGAAGCAAATCAAAGAGCTCAGCAAACTCAAAATGAAGTCAAGGCCGTAGAAGCGGAAGCGAATAAAAAGATAGCCCAGGCAAAAGGAGATGCGGAGAGTTTAGTAATTACAGCAAAAGCAAATGCGGAAGCAGCAATGATTCAGGCACAAGCTACAGCAGATGCCAATAGAATTATTGCTGATGCTCAGGCAGAAGCCAACCAAAAATTAGCGGCCTCTGTCACCAAAGCCCTTATCCAGTATAGAACGGTTGATAAATGGGATGGAAAAGTTCCTCAGATCTCTGGTCAGAATACACCGTTTATTGATCTTAAGAGTATTAATCAATAAATATAATTGAAAGAGGAGTTTCATTTTATAGCTCACGGTATAAACCGTGGGCTATTTCTTTCTCTTACAAGAAACGGACGCCCTGTCAGGGGATAGGAGGACGGGTAACGGCTTCAGGCTCTAGTGCCTAGGATAAGACAAAACCATTTAATAATTTTATAAGTCCATTATATTGAAAACAATTAATTTATGTACGATCCAAAAATTTTGATACTTATTTCAAAACGTCTTTCAGAAAATGAAAGCCTTACGGAAAAGGAGGAGTTTTTAAACTGGCTCAATGAAAGTAAAAAAAACCTTACCCTTTTTAACGAGATCAAACGAATCTGGGAGGATAAAGGGGGAGAATCTAATCTCTTACTTAAAAAATTTACTAAGGAAAATATTAAGGATGTTTTTATCCAGCAAGTGTTGGGTAACTTAGTTGGTTTTGCTATAGGACTATGGGTAACTAATGCATTTACGCATTATGTAACTGAAAAAAGAAACTTGAAAAATATTTTTGGAATGGCAGGCAGGAAAAAAATAATTGTTAACGAAACTCCTGAATGGATACAATATTGCCTGTCTTTTATTCTAGGATTTATAGCGCTTGAGTTAATAAACTATTTTTTCCAAACTAAAAAACATATCCTTATATGGAACTTTATAAAAGAACGAATACATAAAAACCAAAGCAAATAAAAAAGGTAAATGCAAATCGCTATTTACTGAATGAAAAATTTACTATCTTTTATCAAGATTTGGTCAACTAAATCTGATGTACGACAATAAATTAACCTACCAAGATTTATACACGTTACAAAAATGAAAAACACGATTTCAATTTTTTCCATAGTTCTTGCTAGTTCATCTTGTGTGGAAGAGGAAAAAAGACCCAATGAAAAATCTGCAGAGCTAACTATAACAGATACAACAAAGAATAGTGTAGTTGAGCAGAATCCAAAAGTAGAAACGAAACAGGAAGAGTTTCAAAATACACCTTCTGTCTCCCTTGTTGGTTCATGGGATGATGTTGATCCTGCCGATCCAGGCCCGGGAGGTCAGAGTATCACATTGGAAGCAAATGGAGAATGTAAAATTTCCGAACAAGAAGGAGGATATAAAGGGACTTGGTCTTATGATCCTACCACTGGAATTCTTAACTTGAAATTGTCTCATACCAATGGAGTTGGCGAAATTGATTCAGAGGTTGACAACGATTATAAGATCGAAGAGATAACGGAGAACAAGATAAAAATTAAGGACCTATCAGATAAATACCCTATGCTTGGCGGGTCTTTTTGGAAAAGTAATTATTAATATACCTAATTGTATTTGTCGATTTCCTTCATCATGCTTTGAATTCTGACAAAGTAATTGTCACGATAAAACGTTACAAACTTTTCCGCACTAGGTTATAGACACCAACCATGGATCAGAATTAATATTCCTCATACCAATCAAACTTTTCTTTTACAATTCTGTTTTTTTCTTTTTTGAGATAGCTCAAAAAAGACGCCGCTACAGGGGAGAATTTTTTTTGTTTCAACCAAATTAAACTCCACATCGATTTGACAGGAAATCCTTTGACAGGAATAATTTGTAAATCGCCGTTATTTAATTCATTTTTTATTCCAATTAAAGGCATAATAGAACAACCAAGGCCTGCGATTACAGCTTGCTTGACGGCTTCGTTAGAAGTTAGTTCCATCTTTTTCTTAACAGGCAGTCTGTGGGATGCAATGTACCGCTCCATCGTAGCTCTGGTGCCTGAACCCTCTTCACGATAAATAAGAGGCATCTCTTCAAAAATTGTTTTATTATAAAATTTATGTTTGAATTTATGGTCGGTGTTACTCACCAAAAATAATTTATTTTGCATGAGTTCTACTTTTTCGATTTGCAAATGTTCAGGCAAAACAGAAACGAGAGAGAAATCCACTTCATTTTTTTCAAGATTCTCAATAACTTTTGCTTTATTCGTTACATCCATTATCAATTCTATGCCTTCATGTTGTTTTAAAAAGGCAGATAAAAAATAAGGCATAACATACTTTCCTGTCGATACAACGGATATCTTCAATCGCCCGGATAGCTGACCTTTATAGGCCATCGTTTTATAATTAATGGCATGTACTTCATTTAAAATATTCTCTGCGGCAACGGCAATCTCTTTGCCAAAATCAGTTATATATAATTTCCTGCCAATTACTTCCGTAAGCGGTAAAGCAAACTGGTCTTGAAGATTTCGAAGCTGAATAGAAACAGCTGGCTGCGTAAGATGCAGCTCTTTTGAAGCTTTAGTAATACTTTGTGTTTGTGTGATTTTTAAAAATACTTGTAGTTGATGTAAGGTATAGTTCATAAATATATTTTATGTAAATCATTACAAATATAAATAAAAATTTATGAATTGGTTCTTATAATTTTGTCAATAAATAAATATTCTTCTAAACAAAACAGTATAATACATTCTTTGCGTATGATAGGGAATCAATGGCTACAAATAATCCAATCTATTGACAAAATTCATTTTTTTTGGCTTGTTCTTATTTTAATTCTCTTTGGAAATTCATTACTACACCGCCTTATCATATACTCAATTATTTATATAACAAAAATCATGGATTATACTAAAACGATTAAAAAAAGCAAATAATTTAGAACCTATGAAAAAAGAAAAAGCCATACATCCAATTATACCTGCAACGATATTATTAACAGCAGGAATAATTTCACCTTCAAATAGTATTGGTAGTATATTGTCAACATCTCCCATCATAACCATTTGTATTGTGGTTGTTGCGACTTCTTTTTGTCTAGGAGTTGCTTTGATAACCAAACCTATTAATTAACTTTTAAACAATCATTCAATATGGATAGTTACTTACAATTATTAAGTAGGAATAAAAGCTGGGCATCCATGAGGATTAAAGAAGATCCTGAATATTTTTCTAAAATGGGCGCCCTTCAAAGACCAGACTTTCTTTGGATTGGTTGTTCTGATAGTCGTGTACCAGCAGAAAATGTTACGGAAACAGAGCCCGGAAATATATTTGTGCATCGAAACATTGCTAATATGGTAGTATGTACGGATATGAATTTATTGAGCGTTTTGGATTATGCAGTAAATGTTTTAAAAGTAAAAGATGTTATTGTTTGCGGGCATTATGGTTGTGGAGGAGTCACTGCGGCTATGGATAATATGTCTTATGGATTTGTTGATAGTTGGCTAAGAAACATAAAAGAGGTTTATGATAAGTATAGAGAGGAGTTAGAAACGATAGTTGATAAAAAGAATCGAATAGATAGACTTGTGGAGTTAAATGTAATCGAACAAGTAAGAAATCTGGCCAAAACTAAAATTGTACAAAAAGCATGGATGGAAGGAGGTTTAAAAATTCATGGTTGGGTATATGGATTGGAAGACGGTATTATTAAAGATCTAAATGTAATGTATGATGAGGTTGAAAACATCGATGAAATATACCGGTATAATAATTTATGATGTAAGCTTTCGGCAATAAATTCAACTGGGCTTGTAATTATACTGGTGGGTCTTTGACTAAGACACTACTACCCTCCATCACCGTGCATTGCCCCTGACAAAATGGGCATAAACCTAAAACAATGCAAAAAATGCCGGCCTAAAGAAATTCAGTTCCTAATATAACGTAAAAGCGTTTTGTTATAGATTTAAAAATAAGTAGCTTTCATTTCAAATAGAATAATTTTGTACAACTAACTAATCAAAAAAATTATGAAAAAAATAATTGTGTCTGCATTGTTACTAGGTGTAATAACTATTGGATGTGCAAAAAAAAGAACATGTACTGAAATGGTTACTCAAACAAACGGCACTGTAAATACATATGTCACAACGTATGACAAGCTTACTCATAAAGAAAAGAAGGACCAAGAAAATTTAGGTACTTATATTTATGATAACGGTACAGTTTATAAAACAACTTGTAAATAGTTTATTATACTAAAACAAAAGCCGTAGGACGTTGGCAATTAATGTTCTGCGGCTTTACTTTTTAGCCGTTGTTGGATTACAAAAAAACGATTTCCCAGTTTTTCTCGTCTCATTAAAAAGTATTTCGTAAGGCCTCTAACTGGTTTTCCTAAATACTCTTAAGTTGATGGCTTTGGAGAAGACACAAACGAAGACAAAGAAATTCCTTACAATGAACTAAATTATCAAGAAGGAATAATATATTGTTTAGAAATTAAATAATAATGCTACCTTGTTTTATGTTTAGGATTAATATTTAAATGACAAGAAGTATCCTGTTTTTTGTGATTTTTCTTTTTGCAGGGTCCTGTAAAAAGCACACCTCTGATACTGCAATCGTTTTAAAACCTTTTCCCCAACACCCTACTTATACAACTGGTACAATTTCTCCAACTAATTATACTATAAATGAACTGGACAATCAAACAAAAGAATTTTACTCTTTATGGAAAGCCCGTTATATCGTTGCAGGTTGTAAATCAGATCAGTATTATGTTTATAGCAATCTCGAACATCAAGGTTCAACCGGAGGAGTCGACCAGACCATTACCGTATCGGAGGCACATGGATATGGAATGTTGATTACTGCTTATATGGCAGGTTATGATGCGCACGCAAAAAAGATATTTGACGGCCTTTATAATTTTTATAAAAGTCATCCGAGTGTTAACAATTCAGGACTCATGGCATGGAATCAGATAATAGGTTGTATCAATAATCCCGGAGGAGGCAACGATTCAGCTACTGACGGCGATCTGGATATTGCGTATGCTTTATTACTTGCCCACTATCAGTGGGGAAGCGACGGTAAAATAAATTATTTGTCAGAAGCTAAGAATATCATTAATGCGATAATGCAGAGTGAGATCAATCAAAATAAATTTACGGTTTTGCTTGGTGACTGGTCAGACCAAAGTAGTGGATCGTATAATGATACCCGTACTTCTGATTTTGCTATCAGTCATTTTAAAGCTTTTTATCAAAATACAAACGACGCAAGATGGAATCAGGTGTCAACGGGTTGTTACAATCTATGTCAGAATATTTATCAAAATTATAGTCCCACTACAGGACTTCTTCCGGATTTTGTACAATACAAGAATAACAGTTATGTTCCGGCTACACCCAATTATCTGGAATCGGATTATGACGGTGATTATTATTACAACGCTTGCCGCACGCCATGGCGGCTTTCAGTAGATTATCTCCTGACTGGTGACAACCGCGTTGTAAATCAATTGCATACTTTAAATCAATGGATTCAAACAAAAGCGGGAGGCGATCCTAATAATATAGTACCTGGCTATTTATTGTCGGGAGAAGAAATAAATTCAGCAGTTGGTGATTACTCTCTTGCATTTGTAGCGCCTCTTGCGGTGAGTGCGATGACAGACCCTTCCCAGCAAATATGGCTCAATAGTCTTACTACAAAAGTTGTTACTACTTCTATAAACGATGAAGACTATTTTGGAAATAGTATAAAGATGGTTAATATGATTATTCTTTCCGGAAATTATTGGATGCCCAATTAAATAAGCGCAATGAAAATAAAAAACACCTTTAAACTACTTCTAGTTCTGTTGATTGTTTTTTCATCAACAGCTCCGATCTATGCAGGAGATTCGATCAGGGTCAGGTCAGTTATAAAAGTAGCGATTCTTCCTGTGTTATCAGGGTACAGCGATCAGCTGAATTATGTTGGTTATCGCAGTCAGTTTTCGGTAACTTATGAAAGGAATATTTTGAAAAAATATACGCCATTTATTCAATGCTCTTTTGTAGGGCCTGTAAATATATTGTCTTACCCTGGTTATTCCATAAGTGCTCAGCATGTTATTGGTTTTGGTATAAGTGGAGGGTATAAAAAATATGCCTTACCAGATCTTCATGGATTTTATTATGGATTAGCGGCTCAATATTTTCGTTATAAAACCCACGATCCGGCTTTTGATACTAATGTAAAAACAATAAGTAATGAATGGGAGATGAAATTGATAGGAGGAAAGCAGAATTTTAAAAAGAAAAAATTAGTTATTGATATTTATACAGGAATAGGAGTTTTAGTGAGAAGGAATAAAGCCTATATAGACAACCCGGTTGGAGACTTCTCTATACGTTACTATTTTGGGTTTCGTCCTTATTTAGGAATTAATATCGGATTAGCTTCTTTTTGTAAATAATAGAGATTGTTTTTTCATAGTTATCCATGGTTTCTTGATTGACTATATCAAGTCTATAGCGATGCCGAAGCATACTCCATTTATAAAAGGGTAGTGGTTATGGGAGTAATTGGATGTTTCCTTTTACTGATACCAGGTAGACGTGCCTTTGTTAGATTAGTAGTGAGTAGAGTATCTACTACCTCAACCAATCTTATATAACAAGGAAGATTATAATTACAGACAAGCGTTTTCAGACAAGTATATTATAAATGTGCTACCCTTTCCCAATTCACTTTTTAACTCTATTTCGCCTCTCAATCGCTCAACGGCTCTTTTTAATATATACAGTCCAAGCCCACTACCCTCAACATGATGGTTAGCTCTGAAAAACATATTAAAAATTCGAGCGTGATTTTCTTTTGAAATCCCCATACCATTGTCTTCAACCAATATTTTTAACCTTTCTTTTTCTTTTGAAATATAGATCCGAATGTAACTATCGGGTATTTTCCTGGAATATTTAATAGCATTTTCTATTAGGTTCTGAAAAATGGTATTTATGATTACCCATTGGGAATGAAAATTTAAATTTTCCTGACATTCATAAGTGAAATTTATCTTTTTGTAATTCTCATGGTAAGTGCAGGATTGGATGCAATCCTGAACAATTTTCATAAAATCTATTTCAACATTATTTTCCTCGGTATTTTTCATCATTGTCAGGTTTATTAAATCCATTACGATCATATGAAGTCGCATAAACTGACTGTGATACATGTTAAAATAGCTCATAGCACCATCGCTAAAATTTTCTCTTTTGATCAAATTGTGCAACCCCATCATTGAAGTAATAGGACCTTTCAAATCATGGGATACACGATAAAAGAACAAATCCAGCTCAATATTCTTTTTTTCAATAATATCGTAAAGTTCTTTCTGTGCTTTCGCCTCGCTTTCCAGTTTTTCGAGTTTGAATAAGGCATCGTAACTGGCAATTAGGTTAAACGTTTGCGCACTGGTACTTGCTTTCATCATAGTACTGTATACTTCAAGATAAGACAATGACTTCTCCCAATCGCCCATTTTTTTATAAGTCAAATAGAGTGCGTGATTTACTTTGTAGATAAGCAGGCTTATATTATAGTGATTAGCGATCTCCAAGGCTTGAGTTAAATAATAAATTGCTTTTTCAAAATCAGAAATATGATAGTAAGCCAACCCTAATTTGTTTAAAGCCATACTTTCACCTAGTCTGTCTCCCATTTTTTGATGAAGTTGAAAGCTTTGATGAAAATCATCAATAGCTTTATCAAATTCGTTTAGTTGCAAATAAACTTTTCCTCTTCCGTAGATAGAAAATGCCAATCCTCTTTCATCTTTTGTCTTTAGTTTGATGGCAATGCTTTTTTTCACCATATCCATTGCTTTGTCAAATTCTTTATTTTTTAAATAAATACCAGACAAAGGATTGTATGCATTGGATTCCATGTTGGGTTCGTTGGCTAGGAGAGAAACTTCCACGCATTTTTCATAGATTTCTGCGGCCTTATTGTTGTCTCCAAGGTATTCATAAATGGTACCTATGGCTTTCAACACACGTGCGGTGTTGCCATGGCCTTCTATTTCCGTATAGAGTTGTTTGCTTTGCAGTAGTAGGAGCAGGCCTTGATGAAAATTATCCGTTTTGTAATAAGTACTTGCAATGTTGAAAATGGCATCTGCCATTCCTTTTTTATCAGTTATGGACTTGAAATAAGTCAAGGCATCATTAGAAAATTTGCGTGATTTTTCATACTCGCCTTTGATCATAAAGAAGAGTCCCATTAGATTTTGAGCTTTTGCCATTATCATTTCCTGATTATTTGATAACGCAGTACCTATGACTTGATAGGTCAGCCGGATACTTTCAGTCAAATTGTTAATCCTGATTTTATAGGCCTCGTCTAAATTTTGAAGCAACTCTTTTTCTATCAATCCATCATCTAATCCTTTCATACGATAAAATTTGAGAGATTAAGTTATGCAATTTTATCAAACCTTCAAGCACTTTTACCTTTTTGGACCTTCAAGCACTTTTATTATTTCCTCTTTGTCAAATAGTTGTTTTTTTACTAATTCCAATTCTGCCTTTAAGTATTCTATTTCCGAGAGGAGCTCGTAATGTTCCAGCATTATTTTCTCATTTTCAGAATCTCTACTCACACCTTTTTTACCCCATTTGTAAATCTCTTCTACGGAAACCTGTAATATTTTTGCAACCTTCTCTAAACGATCTACCGTAAGGGCGATTTGTCTACGTTCAACTTTTCCATAAGTGGAATAGTCAATATTTAAATCATAAGCCATGGCCTCTTGACTTATGCCTTTGATCCTACGAATGTTTTTGATGTTTTCTATTACTTCGGACATTTGTTAATTGATAATTGTGTACTAAATTTTCTGATATAACCGTTTACTAAGCGTAATATTTTTACTATACCCATTGTATTAAAATATTTCGGAAAGGGAGGAAATATTTATGAATAGGTCATTCCTCTTTCTGAAGATCTATCGCAGACAAATTATCAGAAATGTGTTTTGTAATTTCATCCAATTCCTTTGCTTCTTTTTCCACCTTTTCAAAAAACCAAGGATAGTCTTTATCTTTCTCTAATTTTGAAATTTGGATTAGTCCGAGAATTCGGGCTACAGATGCCCTTACCTGATGAGAGATGGAGAAT
>JANYCO010000123.1 GCA_025360235.1 Cytophagales bacterium | reverse complement strand
GTCCAGAAAAAAATAGTAAGTCAGGCCTCCCTTGACGAAATGCAAACATTTAATTTTGCTTACAATGATGATCACAGTTCTCAATACATATACGGACTAGGTGTACAGAAAGATTATTTTGATTATGATGCACTAAGTCATGCTCATCCAAATGAATATGCTGTAGGCCACCGTGGCAGAGACCTCGCCTATAGTGCTGATATGTTTTATTTCCCCAATCAAAATAAAACAATGGCCATTATTATGAATTACGGAGGTGATGCAAAAACAGACCTAAGAGACGTATTCTATGACTTTAGAGTTGAACTTGCAGACGCCGTACTCCATTAGAAGGAAACAGGAACAATGAACTGGAAACAGGAATTTATTATTCTTACCTTGGTACTTCTCTTATGAAAATACCAAGTGTCTTTTCAATATTCTTTACCTGTTTAAGTTCTTGGTCTGTAGCCAAAATCATAGAAATCCCTTTTTTGCCGGCACGTGCAGTACGTCCGCTCCTATGCGTATAATATTCCAATTCATCAGGTAATTGATAATGCACAACATAGGAAAGATTTTCTACATCAATGCCTCTGGCTGCAACATCCGTAGATACAAGGATTCGAAGATTCTCATTCTTAAAGGCACGCATTACTTTGTCCCGCTCCTTTTGCAATAGGTCTCCATGGAGTGCATCTGTAGGAATATTTTTTGCAATAAGTTGCTTCGCTAGAATTTGTGTAGCATTTTTAGTCTTGCAAAAAATTATACCTCTGTTTTCTGCCTGTGTTTTTAAAAAATATAACAATACATCAAGTTTATCATCAATACTATCACAATGTACAAAGTGGTGTTCAATATCTTTATTAACCTGATTTTTTTTATCAACCTGGATTTTATGTGCAGTCGACGACATGTAATTTTTTATAATATCTTTTAGTCCATCCGGAATAGTGGCTGAGAAAAGCCAGGTATTCTTTTTTCCATGAGTTTGTGCTAATATATGATCAATATCTTTTTTGAAACCCATGCTTAACATTTCATCGGCTTCATCAAGCACTACTATTTTCACATGACTTAAATCTATAGCCTTCCTTTGAAGCAGATCAACAAGTCTGCCCGGAGTAGCCACTACAATATGAGTTGGCCTTCTCAGAGCACTTATTTGATTATCTATTGGAGCTCCACCATATACCGCTTCTACAAATACTTTAGAAGAATACTTTGTATAATGAAAGAGTTGCTTAGCTATCTGCTGGCCAAGCTCGCGTGTAGGTGAAAGAATCAACGCTTGTATATAACTGGCTTGGTTATCCACTTTTTGTAAAAGAGGTAATCCATAAGCAGCAGTCTTTCCGGTACCCGTCTGAGCCTGCGCAATAAGATCCGTACCGTTCTCAAGCAAAAAAGGGATCGCTTTTTTTTGTATTTCAGTAGGAGTAATAATATTCTTATCCTTGAGCCCTTGTATTAATTCTTGGGTAATACCCAAATCAGAAAATGTAGTCAAAATAGTTTATCTAAAATTTTTATAAGCAACCTGGCCCTAATAAAATTGGTGTATTATTACAATCAGGAGTGAGCACAGATGTTCCGGAAGACCAAACACATGGAACACCATTTAACCCAGGAGGACTTACTGCTTTATAGGAATGTGAAACTCCAGGTTCTAAATAAATGTATAATACATTGTTTGCTGAGCCACAAGAATTCGATAAAGCAGGCCCACTGTAAGGACCAATTAGTGTTCCTACTGGTGTAGGATTATTATCTATATAAATATCAATAGGGCTTTGTTTTGCTGAAGGTATAGCAGATGAAGATGTATAATAGAACGCTAATACAGCTCTCTGACAAGGTGCTAATAGTACCGTTGTGTACTGCCCATCAGCAACTGTTACTTGTCCTGTCCATGTACAACCGTCTTTTGAGAATGCCTGATATTGATATGTCCCCGCTTTAACTGGGAAAACTAATTGTTTTGGTGTAGCAGGAGTAACAGGGTCTATTGGCAGAACTGCTGTTGAATCCAATAAAGTATCTAACACGTTGTTGAACTGAACAAAAATAGGTATGTTGATATTAGAAGAAGTCCAAAAACCAACATTGGCTCCAAGAGGTTCCAGTTTTATTATATTACAATAAAACTGGA
>JANYCO010000118.1 GCA_025360235.1 Cytophagales bacterium | reverse complement strand
TTTGCCTTGGAATTTATTTTCTTATTGGTGGAGTTGTTTTGTTATCAAGTCAAAAAGGAGACATAGAAGTATTTGTTAACAGACGCCATAATGTGTTTTTCGATTTTGTTTTTCAAGCCATAACCTTTCTTGGCGATGGTTTATTTGTGATCCCTTTTCTCCTTTTCATTATTTTATTTAATAGTATTTATAAAGGAATAATATTGACGGTATCGGTACTTACTACATTTATTTGTGTCCAGTCTTTAAAGATTGGTGTATTTTCTGATAGGATGAGACCAAAAGGATATTTTCCTGAATCAATGAATTTGTATTATATAGAAGGTTTGGATATTCATACTCGTCATAGTTTTCCTTCGGGTCATTCTGCCCAAGCCTTTGCTTTTTTGCTGGTGTTGGCATTAATGACTAAAAATAAAAAAATTGGATGGGTATTCTTTCTGTTTGCATTATTAACCGCATTTTCAAGGATGTACTTAATGCAACATTTTCTGATCGACACCTATTTTGGAGCATTAATCGCGACCATTGTTGCGCTGTTTACGTATACTTATTTTACAAATTATACAAAATTTTCTGAAAAAGAGAGATGGCAAAAAGGTTTGTTTCGATAAAATACTATGTCAGCAGAAAATAACGGAAGAATAAAAATTGGAATAGTAAGAGAGTCTAAAATCCCTGTAGACTGGAGAGTTCCACTGCGCCCTGATCATTGTAAAATCCTTATAGAAAAATACCCTATGGTGGATCTTTATATTCAGCCGAGTGATACCCGTTGTTTTACCAATAAAGAATATACTGCTCTCGGAATTAAAATGAAGGAAGACTTAGGCGATTGCGATATTCTTCTTGGTATTAAAGAAATAGCAGAACACCTTCTGATTCCGAATAAAAAATATCTGTTTTTTTCACATACCGCAAAAAAGCAACCACAGAATAAAAAGTTACTTCAGGCCATTCTAGAGAAAAAAATCGAGATGGTCGATTATGAAGGAATAAAAGACGAGTCAGGGCAACGACTTATTGCTTTTGGAAGATTTGCAGGAATAGTGGGAGCGTATAATTCTTTACTTCTTTATGGAAGAAAGTATAAGTTGTTTGAGTTGAAACCTGCCTACAAATGCTACAACTATGAAGAACTAAAATCGGAGTTGAAGAGACTCCAATTGCCTCCAATAAAAATTGTGGTAACGGGTTCCGGACGAGTTGGAAATGGGATTTGCGAAGTAATGGATTTTCTTAGGATTGTTAAAGTTGGGAAAAATGATTTCTTACAAAAAAAATTTAACCACGCTGTTTATACACAATTGTCTTCCGAAGATTATCATGTGAACAAGGAGGGGAAACTTTTTGATAAAAGTGAGTTTCACAATAATCCCGAAAATTTCGAGTCTGAATTTGCAGCCTACACAAAAGTAGCAGATGTATTGATTGCTGGTGCTTTCTGGCATCCTAAAGCTCCTGTGCTTTTTACCAATCAGGATATGCATGCCGAAAATTTTAAACTTAAATTAATTGGTGATGTGACATGTGATTTTAACGGCTCCATTCCTTGTACGATAAAACCTTCTACCATTTACGACCCTGCTTATGATTACAATCCTTTTTCAGAAGAGATAGAAGCTCCTTTTTCCGATGAAAAAAATATCACGGTAATGGCAATCGAAAATTTGCCGGGAGAATTGCCAAGAGATGCGTCCTCTTATTTTGGAGAAATGCTGATCAAAAATGTGTTGCCCGAATTGTTGAGCGGCAACTATTCAGAACTCATAGAACGCGCCACCATAGCAAGAAATGGAAAACTCACAAAACGCTATAAGTACCTGGAAGACTACGTAAAGGGATAGTTTGGAAAACAGACGGCAATCTTTGCGTTCCCTGCCGTCCCGATTGTCATCGGGATTGCGTACCTTGCGTTTAATATCAGAAGGCTAATAAGGAAAAGGAAATTATGATAGAAATAGGAAAATATAATGTACTAACCGCACTAAGACTAACTCCTCCTGGAATGTTTCTTGGCGATAAAGAAGGCGAAGAAGTTGTATTGCTTCCAAATAAATATATCCCAAAAGACCTTGAAGTTGATCAGGAAATAAATGTATTTATATACCGGGATTCGGAAGATAGAATTATTGCAACAACACTTATTCCTAAAATTCATCTCAACGAAGTAGCTTGCCTGGAAGTGAAAGACGTAAACGATCACGGTGCTTTTCTGGATTGGGGATTGGAAAAAGACCTGATGGTGCCTTACCGCGAACAACTAAGGAAAATGCGGACAGGAGAGAAGTATCTTGTTTATCTATACGTGGACGAAGATACAAATCGTCTTGCCGCTACAAGTAAAATAGATCGTTTTCTTGAAGCATTTGAGTTGACAGTTGCTATTGGAGATGAAGTGGATCTTTTGATAGGAGACACTTCTGAGCTTGGCGTTAATGTTATTATAAATGGCATTCACAAAGGGTTGATTTATAAAAATGAAATTTTCAAAAAAATATTCATTGGAGATAAGATCAAAGGGTATATAAAAGACATTCGCGAAGACAATAAAATTGACGTTAGTCTTCAGGTACAAGGGTTCAAAAATATTGAACCTTCTGCAGAGATTGTTTTGGAGAAATTAAAAGCCAATAAAGGTTTCCTGAAACTCAATGACAGCAGTGATCCCAACGACATCATGCATAAACTCCAGATGAGTAAAAAATCGTTCAAGAAGGCGATTGGTGTTTTGTTTAAACAAAAATTAATTTCCATTGAAGATGACGGAATTCATCTTTTATAAAATCAGCTCTAATCAAAGATGGTTTTGATATCATCCTTTGAAAGATTTTTTACAAAACTTTCTTCTGTAGTAATCAAATCGTTGGCCAGTTTTTGTTTGCCACGCTGCATGTTCAGAATTTTTTCTTCAACAGAATTTTTAGTAATAAACTTATAAGTAAACACTTTATTTTTCTGCCCTATTCTGTAAGCACGATCTATGGCTTGTTGCTCAATGGCAGGATTCCACCAAGGGTCAAGAATAAATACATAATCCGCAGAAGTCAGATTCAGTCCTACACCTCCTGCTTTTAAGGAGATAAGGAAAACACGAATATCTTCACTGTGCTGGAAATCCTCTACTTGTTCCTGACGGTTTTTGGTAGAACCATCCAAGTAAGCATAGCGCACATTTTCTTTGTCAAGGTATTTTCTGAAAATAGAAAGATGTTTTACGAACTGGCTAAATATTAAAATCTTATGATCTTTATCCAGAGCACTGTGCATCATGTGTAAAATATCTTCCATTTTACCAGAGTCTCCTTCATAATTTTCGTCCACCATTTTTGGATGGTTAGCGATTTGACGAAGTTTGGTAAGACCTTGTAGAAGTAAAATCTGAGAGCCATTTACCCCTTTCTCTTCAATAGATTCAAGGATCTGATTACGATAATGAGATTTCACTTTTTCGTATTCTTCTTCCTGTGCTTTTGACATCTGACAATAATGCACATTTTCTATTTTCGCAGGAAGTTCTGTAGCCACCTGCGATTTATGTCTTCTCAGGATAAATGGTTTTATCAGCGAGTACAAACGTTTTGTTTTTGTTTCGTCGTGCTTTTTCTCAATTGGATTTAAGAATTCACGACGAAAAAAACTTTCTGTACCCAACATTCCTGGATTAACAAAGTTAATTTGTGACCAAAGGTCCATTGTACTGTTCTCGATAGGTGTACCTGTTAGGATCAAACGGTGTTTACTTTTCAATTCCTTTACAGCACGGGCAATATTAGAATCAGGATTTTTTATAGCCTGAGATTCATCAAGTATGGTATAATGGAAATAATAATTTTTGAGAAATTCAATATCTCTACGTGCTGTGCCATAAGAAGTAACGACTAAATCATACTGAGCAAATTGCTCCACATTTTTCTCACGGTGGATTCCTGTATAATTAAACAGTTTAAGTTTTGGTGCAAATTTCTTCGCTTCCATTTCCCAGTTGTATATTAGAGAAGTAGGAAGAATTAATAAACTGGCTGAAGCTGCTCCAAGTTCTTTTTGTTGTTGCAACAAGGCAAGAGTCTGCACCGTTTTACCAAGACCCATGTCATCGGCCAAGCAACCACCTAAGCTGTATTTATTAAGAAACTGCATCCAGTTGTATCCCGCCTTCTGGTAGGGTCTTAATTCGCCTTTGAAATGTTCCGGTAGTGGAAAATCTTCTATAGTGTCAAAATTTCGCAACTGCTCTAATTTATTGCTAATACTTACTCTTGCCAGATTACCTATTTGCAATTCTTCCACCAAAGCAATATGGTGTTTCTTTAGTGTGAGTTGTTCATCATTCTCATCAACAAAGGCAAACAATTCAGTATATTGAGTAAACCATTCTTCCGGGATCACTGCAATTTCTCCGTTAGGTAATTCAAATTCTGTAACGCCTTTCAGAATATATTTTCGAATTTTTAAGAAAGGAATTTCAAATTCACCAAAACGAATAAGTGCTTGAATATCGAACCAATCGTTTCCTTCCTTCACTTCTAAATTAATAGACGACTCGCCTACGAAATATTTTTTATCGTCTTTGCTGTTTTGCTTAATGTTAAAGCCAAGCGCAGCAAGAGGGACCTGATTACGTTTAATCCATGAGAAAGCTTTCTTGCGTTCCAATAAAGCTTTCCCGTTTTTAATTTCAAGTCCAAGAAGATTCAAGTCTGCCATGATCTTCCGTTCCCACTCCACAGATCTCTTTACTTTATGAAAAATGTAAGACTCTTCAGTTTTCTCCATCTTTACATAGCAAGGAGAGTTGTTATTAGAATTGAAAACAAAATCTCCGTACTGAAAAGACAAGCTGAAAACAATACTACTGTCATTATCTTCCAGCAATTCTACATCGTCTGTTTCGTTGGAAAACATACTTACCGAAGTAGCTTTCGCCAATTCAGAGAAAGTCAAAACGGGAGAAGGTTCGTAACGTTCTGCATTAATAGTAAACCCTTTGGCATGCACATCAAAAGAAGCGATCAAAGACGAAACAAATTTTTCATAATAGGTTTCTTCTACTTTCTTAGGGATCTCAATAAATTTCTTTTTTAAGAAAGGCTTAAGTTTATTGCCGTCCACTTCTTTTTCAAACGTATATACTTTGTCTTCTACAACAAGCCATGCCGGTGAGTTGCAAAGAATGATAGCATTTCTGTATTGAAAATCTATTTTATCGCCATCGTATTTAATGGTTGGGAAATAGTGTGTATTATTTTCATTGCGCATGAAATGGAAAAGTACACTTGCCTTGTTAGGTTGAACCGTTACGTGTTTCCAGGTAGGTTCTCCGTCACTACCCATTTCAAAAAGCATTTTGTTTCGAAGAAGAGGAAGCATTTCATTTTTCTTCGATTCTATATAAGAATGCACCATGTCTTGAATACCTTCATCGCCTTTTTCTTTATGGAATACTTTTGTGAAAAATTCCTGTGGTGTTACTTTCTTATTATAAAACTTTCGAACAATAGTTTCCTGTGAAATTGTTTCAGTTAGCTTAATAAGTTTGTAATCGTCCTCGTCCATTCCCGAGGCGAACTCTTTGGCATTTTTGTCAGAGATGTGTTGATGTTTCAGTGTCAGTTTTTCATTCTGATCAAGTTGAATGGCATAGGCTTCAAGTAAATACCCAAGGAACTCATGTTCCAGATAGGAATAAATTATTTTAAACGGTGCCTCTGCAGAAACTTTCATTTTTAAAAAACATTTAAACCGGTCATAGAAAGCTACATCAACAACCAGGAATCTCTTTTTTTAGAGATAATATAAGACGTAATATAGGGGAAAAACAGAAAAAATGCCAGTCTTGAGGTATAAATATTTGAGGTTACTTAGTGGCAAAATGCTGCAAAATGCTGAAGTATAGTAATGGTTTCCTGTTTCCGTTCGATCATACCCATATGTCCTGTCCCTTCCAGGAAATGAACAATACTGTGTTTGGGCAAATAACATTGCTCAAGACTTTTTTCTAAAGGCACTGCTCCATCCAACTTTCCGACTACAAATAATACAGGCACATTGGCATTTTTTAGTACCTCTATCCTGTCTTTTCTATCACGCATGGCTTTGGTTGTTTCTATGACTCCAACTTCTGAAGTAGCAGCAGCGGTTTGAATCAGTTCTTTTATTTCTGTCTTAAATAAATCCCTATTTCGTAAAGAAAATAATGGAGCTACAAAAGATTCTGCAAACATAGGAACGCCATGTTTTTCTATAAAGGCAATGGTTTTATTTCTGTTTTCTTTTTTTTCTTCCGAATCTGCAAAAGCAGTAGAATGAAACATTCCGATTCCGGTTAAATAGTTTTCATATTTTTCTGCGAAAGCCAGCATTATATATCCTCCCAGTGAATGGCCAATCATCACACATTTATTTATTTTCAGATTGTCAAGTAAAGATTTTAGTTGTTCGGAGAAATATTCCATGGAAACAGTTGTCTCTTCCAGTCTGCTTTCGCCAAAGCCTGGCAAGTCGGGCGTGATCACACGGTAATGACGGGCGAGTTCTTTCTCACAATATTTCCAAAGTGTTCGGTCTTCGCAAAAGCCGTGAAGCAATACTAAAGGGAAGCCATGGCCAGAGTCGTTGTATTCAAGCATATTAATAATTTGAAATTATTTTAATTTACTAAACTTAGACTTTCTTTTGATGAGTACCAAGAAGTATTGCTAAGAAGTTAATAGCCAAATAATAAATTTTGTTTTGCTGATATATATACATAACTTTCAATAGAAAGAATATTACTATAGTTTATAACAAAATTAGCTTTGGCAATTAGTAGACGTATTTTACAAAAAGGAGGAATCTTCAGCTTTCTCTTTCTATCATTCATAGCAATAAACTGTCAAGCTCAACGAATCAATATAGTAGAGTATACAGTTAAAAATGGACTTGCGGAATCCAACGTCAATAGTATATATCAAGATGATCAGGGATATCTTTGGCTGGGGACGAGAGGTGGGGTATGCAAATTTGATGGACATACATTCAAAACATTGAATGTATTCGACGGTCTACCTACCAATTATGTAACAACTATCTTACAGGATAAAAAAGGTAAATTCTGGTTTGCTACATTAGGAGGTCTTTGCAGTTATGATGGACAAAACATAATTCCATTTAGAGAAGGCTTTGAATCTGAAGAAGAAAAGAATGTTAGAACAGCAATATGTGATCGGAATGGAGCATTATGGTTTGGAACTCTTGATGGTATTTTTAAGTTAGATAAAACAGGAATAAAAAAAATTAGTCTTGCTCCGGGTAAAGAAGCGAATCGGGTCAGGAAAATAGTTGAAGATAAAGAAGGCCTTTTGTGGTTTGCAACAGACAAAGGACTCTTTAGCTTGGATACAAGGACAAATAAAAGTCTTCTTTTTAGTATTACAAACTCCACTATCAGCTTTGTTTCAATCGCACAAGACAACAAAGGAAGAATTTGGGCTGGATCAGAAGGAGCAGGATTATTTTATATAGAAGGTGATAAGTTGAATCAATACAACCTTTTTGGGTTTAATGATAAAAACGTTTTCGCTTTATTATTTTCGCAACGTAATCAAAAATTGTATATCGGAACAGATGATGGATTATCTATAGCTGACGAAAATGGCATTAAAAATATAACTCATAAAAATGGACTATCTGACAATCTAATAAGGTCTATCCTTGAGGATGATGAGGGAAATATATGGATAGGAACATTAAACGGAGGTTTTAATATTTTAAAATCAACAATTTTTAAAAATTATTTTCCCGATGAGCCAACTTTAAATACAAATATTAGATGTTTGGCATTTGGGAAAGATAGTATTGTAATAATGGGCAATACAAAAGGGAATCTTCTTAAATTTGAAAAAGATAAATTAAAACAGGTCTTCTATCAAGGCAGCAAGATAAATAAAGCAGTTTCCTCAATAGTGTACGATAAAAAAGCAGAAACTTATTTTATCGGAACTTATGGAGGTGGTTTATACAAATACAAAAACGATTATGTAAGTCCACTATATGAAGATAAACTGGGGAGAGCTAGAATTAATATATCCTTTATTGATTCAAAAGGAGTGCTTTGGGTTGGTACACATAATATTGGCCTTATCAAAATTGATGGAGGTGAAGTGATTATTTATAATATTGAGAATAATTTTTTTTCAAATTCAATTAGTGGGATAATTGAAAATCAGAAGGGAGAATTATTAGTTTGTACAACATCTGGATTGGCAGTCTTTAATAATAACAATTATAAACAATATAAAATATCAAATGAGGCATCTTTAAATGCTATCTCATCAATTATTAAAAATGATAAAGATGAGATAATTGTGGGAACGCAAAAATGTCTTTACACTTTTAGAGATTATAAATTTCATGAAATAGAGATGCCAGGTTCTAATCTCCGACCTTTTTTGTCTCTTGTTTATTTTAAGGAAAAAGTTATTTGTGGTAATTATTCTGGAATACATCTTATCGATATAAAGAAAGGGGAATCGATTGATTTTAACAATCTAGATGGATTCTTTCCCGTTGAGGTGGGTTCGAATGGTCTATTAAATTCGGCTAGTAATACAATTTGGGTTTCCACAATAGATGGGCTAACTAGTTTTGACCCAGACTTTCTTCACAACAGGCAAGAAAAAATGAAAATCCATTTTACAGGAATTAAATTAGCAAATAAGGCCATTACTCCTGATGATAGTTTATTAATGTCTGATTTTAATAAATATCAAAATATGCCAATAAATTTGAACTTGGCTTTTAATCAAAATTATATATCCATAAATTATATTGGTATTAATTATTATTCTCCCGAAAGTGTTAGGTATCAATGCCGTCTTTTAGGCTTTGAGGAGGATTGGCAACCCGTAACTGATAATACCGAGGCTACCTATTCTAATTTGTCTTCTGGAGATTATACGTTTCAAGTTAAAGCCATCACAGGTAAACTTAATGTTGTTGAAAAAATGGAGGAATATAAGTTCTCTATTAAGGTGCCTTTTTGGGAGAGGTGGTGGTTCTATGTTACAGAAATTGTAATCCTGGTTTTCGCATTTTCTATTTCTATGTATTTAAGACGTAATAGAAATTACAGTAGGTTGTCAACCACAATAATGGTAGTGATTATGCTTATTGTTACAGAGATTATAGCTATTTATCTTGAGTCGTATGTTGAAAATTTTGTTGCAGGTATTCCAATAATAAAATTAATATTAAATGTTCTTTTGGCTATTTCGTTATCTCCAATTGAGAACTTTGTAAAACGAATATTTAATAGATAAAATTATAGCATAAAAAAACAATTTCTACGACAAAACCTTTTTGCGTTTCTTAGCAATTAGTTTTCTCTCCGCTTCAGCAATTCTTTCCGGATCCTAACCACATTCTGCATAAAGTTCTAATTTCTATCCACACAAAAACCGTGACCAGAGTCGTTGTATTCGAGCATATTTTTTTGTAATTTATTTATTGGATGATCTGGCTTATTAGTGCCACGCTGAAAATGCTTAGCAGAAACCATCCTACAAAACCTTCAATAACGGTTAGGTATTGAGCCGCACCTTTTACTGGTATTTCACCGAAACCCAGTGTAGAAAAGGCATTCAGGCTTAGCGTAAGGCAGTCAAATACTCTTTTCAGTAGAAAGGAACAAAGTATAATAAATATTATTCCTCCATAGAGAACGTTAGCTAAGAATTTTCTTCTGCCTTTTATACCTTCCCATTTACCGGTAATTCTGTCCAGTAGTTTATAATACCATTTGTAGATTCTTATTTTCAATACAGCTAACCTAAAAATCTGTTTTCCAAAAATGCGTATGTAAATCGGTAGCTTATTTCGGTTCTGTTCGATTGCAGCGAGGTACTCATTAAAACTTTGCTCCTCCACAAGTGAGTTTTCTGGTTTTTCATTGTAAAGTTCGGAAAGTGATTTCTTTGTAGTAAAATAATTGATATATAATTTAATTCTACTAAAAAAACTATCACGGTTAAATACTCCTCCTTCATAAGGAAAGAAAAAATAGAAAAAAGCGAAGAAGGACATTACATAAAAAGACCATTTAATCGATTTAATAGGATTTGTTCCGTAGTCACAAAAAAGATCTAAAAATATATTCATCAACCAGTTAAAATAGGTATTGAAAGAATATTTTTCGTCTAATAAATGTTTTAGATAAATCGTCTCAATGTCTTTCCACTCTTTGTAGCTCTCATTGGCGGATATCCGATTTCCCTGATTTCTGTAGCTGTTATAGAACATGGCATAACAACTTACCAAACTATTATATAAAAATTCATCTTTTAATTCGTGGGTAGATTTTCCAGTTATAATAGTATTTGAGCCTACCGCCAAAAGAGAAATCTTACTACCTGCTACACTGCCCCATTGCACTTTTGCATTCGTAGGATTGAAGTTAAAGGCATCTACAATTATATAATTGTCAAACCTAGATTTGAAACAAGTAAATTGATTGACAACCGAAGATTGAGATAGGTTTATAGAAACATTGGTATAACATTCATTGAATTTCAAGTTGTTAAAGTTTGAACCCAACATATTGATATTGTACTGCAAATTATTTTTCAGAGAGTCCGAAACTTTGAAAGAACATTTTTCAAAACTCATGTCCACCGGATTCAATTTATTTTGAAAAGTAAATAGCCGCGCTTCCATATCGATGTTTGGACTGTCAAAAAGATAGGCTGGGTTTACAGAGAAATTGCAATTATAAAAATTGAAATAATCAGATACCGGAGATCTGGCCATTTTAAAACCATGTTCAAAATTGCAGTCCGTAAATTGGAAAAAATCTATAGAGGTATTATAGATTCTAAAGGTTTTCTTAAAGGTACATTCTGTAAATTTCGCTTTGACATTCGTACATTCAAAAAATGCCAGGTAGCCCTGAAACTCAATATTTCTAAGCAAGTACCAAAAGGCAGGAGAGAAAGTGCATTTGTTTAGATGCACCGTATAAGGAACAATTATCTTATCAGCCCCTTTAAAAAAACGATCGTCAAGTTTGTTGTCAATCGTTCTGTCAAACTCTATTTCAGTGTTATTAATTTTTACGGCTAAATATTTTGTACCGTCGTTGTTGCTGATGGTATCTGGTTTTCCATATTGCATCTCCTCCAGCAATCTTTTGAAAGTGACTTTTTTGTTGTCAATGGAAGAACCAAATAAATTGGAAGATAATTGGGTAGAAAGCAGTAGGAGTATATAAAGAGAAAAAATTTTCATTTAGGATAAAACTTTCTCTCTTTTCTTAGCAATCAATTTTTTCACCGCTTCAGCAATGCTTTCCGGATCATACCCACATTCTGCATGAAGTTCTAATTGTTCGCCATGCTCAACCACTTTATCAGGCATTCCAAGACGAACTATTTTGGCAGAATAATTATTGTCCATCATAAACTCCATAACGGCAGTACCAAAGCCTCCCATTACACAACCGTCTTCAACTGTTACGATTTTGTCAAATTTCGCAAAAATCTGGTGTAATAATTTTTCATCCAATGGTTTTACAAAACGCATGTCGTAATGTGCTGGACGAATATCTTCTGTGGCCAGAATAGAACAAGATTTTGTTACATAGTTACCGATGTGACCTACCGTTAGTATAGCAACTTCTTTCCCATCACTGACTAAACGCCCTACACCTGTTTCAATTTTTTCAAATGGAGTTCTCCATTCTGGTAGCACACCTTGTCCACGTGGGTAACGAATAGAATAGGCACCACCAGTATGGAAGGTGGCCGAGTACATCATGTTTCTAAGTTCCGATTCGTTCATCGGCGAAGCAATCACCATATTCGGAATACAACGCATAAATGCAATATCGTAGGCACCATGGTGTGTAGGACCATCAGCGCCTGCTATACCCGCTCTGTCAAGACAGAAGATAACAGGAAGTTTTTGTATGGCTACATCGTGGATTACCTGATCGTAGCCGCGTTGCATGAAACTTGAATAAATATTGCAGAAAGGGATCATGCCTTGTGCGGCAAGTCCTGCTGAGAATGTCACGGCATGTTGTTCTGCAATTCCAACATCAAGCGCTCTGTCAGGCATTACCTTCATCATGATATTTAACGAAGAACCAGAAGGCATAGCAGGAGTGATCCCCATGATCTTCGGATTTTTTTCTGCCAGTTCTACAATAGTATGTCCAAAAACATCCTGGTATTTCGGAGGTTGTGGCTGATCGTAAACTTTTTTAACAATCTCCCCAGTCTCTTTATTGAAGAGCCCTGGGGAATGCCAAAGGGTCTGATCTTTTTCTGCTAATGAATAACCTTTTCCTTTCGTAGTAAGAACGTGCAATAACTTAGGACCAGGAATGTTTTTCATGTCTTTGAAAACACTCACTAGATGGTCCAAATCATGACCGTCAACAGGACCAAAATATCTTATTTGTAAAGATTCGAAAAGGTTACTGTTTTTGAGTAAAGTAGCTTTTAAGCCAGCTTCAATTTTAGACGCGATCTGTTGTGCAGCAGGAGCAATTTTTTTCATCTTGCCCAGCATGAGCCAGATCTCATCGCGCATTCTGTTGTAGGTACTGGAAGTGGTAATGTCCACCAAATAATCTTTCAATGCTCCAACATTCGGATCAATGGCCATGCAATTGTCATTCAATACAATTAGCAAATTAGCATTTGCAATTCCTGCGTGGTTCATAGCTTCAAAAGCCATTCCTGCAGTAAGCGCGCCGTCACCGATAACGGCTATGTGCTGGCGGTTTTTTTCGCCTTTTACAGCCGAGGCTACTGCCATTCCTAAAGCAGCAGAAATCGAAGTAGAAGAGTGGCCTACGCCAAAGGCGTCGTATTTACTTTCACTTCTTTTTGGGAAACCTGAAATACCACCGTAGAGACGATTGGTATGAAAACTATCTTTTCTTCCCGTTAATATTTTATGTCCGTAGGCCTGATGCCCTACATCCCAGACCAATTGGTCGTCAGGGGTATTGAAAACATAATGTAGGGCTACGGTAAGTTCTGCTACGCCAAGACTAGCTCCAAAATGACCACCATAAACGGAAACATTATCAATAATAAACTCTCTAAGTTCAGTGCATAGTTGATGCAACTGACTTTCATCCAGTTTTCTTAAGTCCTCCGGAGAGTTTATTTCGGCCAGTAATTTGCCTGCTTTGATCAAAATCTTATATTAGTTAAATCCAATAAACTACAAATATATATAAAAATAGCATATTTTATGCCATTAAATTGCTTTAAAATACGGTCCATCTGCATATTACTACTTATCAACGTGGATAGTGGAAAAATAACAATTCTGTTAACCTTTATGTTTCTGCCTTATCCTTCTAATTTTACATTATGACCAATGAAAGCTTCGAGATAGAATTGCCTTTATTTAAAGGACCATTTGATTTACTTCTATTCTTTATAGAACGTGACGAACTGGATATTTATGATATTCCAATCTCAAAAATTACTCATGATTTCCTTGCCTATTTGCATCATTTTGAGAAAATGAACATAGAAGTGGCCAGTGAGTTTATTCTTGTAGCGGCTACATTGATGAGGATCAAAGCTAAAATGTTGTTGCCAAGACCAGTAATTGATGAAACAGGTAAAGAAATTGATCCACGTGAAGAATTGGTGGCGCATTTGCTGGAGTACAAAAAATACAAATCCATTATCGGTGAACTTTCGACGTTGGAAGACGCTTCTTTACAAAGAGAAAAACGTGGGAATGTTTTAAAAGAGCTAAAACAACTGGCTGAAGTAAACGATGTAGAAGCCGAATTGCAAGATTTGGATCTTTATAAATTGTTGAAAGTTTTTGAAAGAGTGATTGTACGTTTTGAGGCTGAAAAAAATAAGCCAATTCACAAAGTAGTACAGTATCCTTATAGTATCGAAGAAAAAAAGGAATACATACTTAAGAAAGTAAACATGATTTCTAAAGTGTCTTTTGTTGACATTTTGAAAGAAAGTTCAGAGAAAATAGAAGTGATCTATAGTTTCCTTGCGATTTTAGAATTACTTCAACTTCATTTTATAACTATTTATCTGGGAGAAGGGTTCAACAATTTCTGGATAGAGAAATACGACGAAAAACACAGTGCGGCGATGGTAAATGAATGGGAGTAGATCAGTATTGAGCAACAGAAAGTGTGATCTCTTGTTAACAACCTTTCATCAACCTTATTCATTTATGATTTTTATAAAATTTCTCAAGCAGCAGAACTGGTGGTTGGCAATGTCTTGCATTCTATTTTTGTGGTTGTTTCAATATATTTATATAGGAGTTGAATGGGCGTTATTTTTTGCGACAGCTTTTCTTATTTTATATAGTTTTAAATTTGCAGGGAAACATAGTAATTTATTTATTGATCGTTTAAAATTAGCTGTCTACTTCCTTTATTTTACAGCAAGATTTATGTTTAGAGGCGATGATATAGAATGGATTGTTTATATGTTGTTTCCTTATGCAGGATTTTATTTGTATTTTTATACTATACTGCTTTTTTATAAACGAGAAATGGAAGAACAAGGAAAAACTATTCGAAGGTCAATATGGTGGGTGATAATTGTGGTCCAAACTTTTTTGTTTTTTGGAATAATTATTTGGGCTTTCACGCAGAAGGTTGAGGCGGATAAACAAAAAGAGTTGGCAAATATTGCAAAGGGAGAAGCAATGAAAAGTAAAAAGGAGGCGGAAGAAGCAAAAATAGTGGCAGAGATAGTCAAGAGGAATGAATTGATTGCAAAAGATGAAACCTCAATATATAGGATGCTTTACGAACAAGAAAAACTCAAAAACCAAAAGAAATAAAACTACAATAGCGCAAGAATCTTCCTAGTGTATAGAGACACCGTTGGCTGAAGCCAACGGCAATGGATAAAATAGAATAGTAAATATTTTCATCTCTTGCCGTTCACTTTAGTGAACGGTGTCAGAAGTATGGGTACAGCCACTATTTAATACTTAAATAATTTAACAAATTCATCCTATGGCAAGATATCTAAAAATGGATCTGAAAGGGAAGGACAATTCTATCCGAAAGTGGGTAGTGATTGTTAGCATCCAAACAGTTTTTATGCTTTTCATTTGTATATGGGCGATAACACAAAAGGTGGAGGTGGATAAGCAGAAGGATTTGGCTGTTATGGCAAAAGAATTTGCGTTAAAGGCACAAAAGGAAGCGGAAGAGCAAAAGAAATTAGCGGATATTGCAAAAGCGTTAGCAATGGACGAACATCAGGAAGCATTAAAATACAAGGACCTTTATGAATTGGAGAAATTATTGAATCAAAAGAAATAAAAAACACCTATAAGATTTCCAAAACCTCATAGGTGTCCAAAATAAAATCTTGCAATCTTTTCTAATACAGGAAATTCTAGTCTAACAACTCAAATATCCCAGCAGCTCCCTGTCCAGTCCCCACACACATCGTTACCATTCCATATTTTTTCTTTCTTCTTCTAAGTTCGTTGAAAATTTGTACACTGAGTTTTCCTCCAGTACATCCCAGTGGATGCCCTAAAGCGATAGCGCCACCATTTACGTTGATCTTAGATGTGTCCAGATCAAGCGTACGGATAACAGCTAAAGATTGCGCAGCGAACGCTTCGTTAAGTTCGATCAAATCGATGTCTTCTTTTTTCAGCTTAGCCATTTTCAATGCTTTTGGAATTGCTTCTACTGGTCCGATACCCATGATGCGTGGCTCAACACCAGCTACGGCATAAGAAACTAAACGTGCTATTGGTTTTAACTTTAATTCTTTCACCATTTTCTCCGACATCAGCATTACAAAAGCAGCACCATCAGAAGTTTGGGAAGAGTTCCCAGCAGTCACACTGCCACCATTGGCAAATACCGGTTTTAATTTTGCAAGTGCTTCGATCGAAGTATCCGCTCTTGGGCCTTCGTCGTTTTCTACTACATATTCTTTGGTTTTCTTTTTTTCGTTTTCATCGAGATACGTTTCTTTTATTTTTATTGGAACGATATCGTCTTTGAACAAGCCACCTTTAACAGCAGTCACTGCCTTCTGATGAGAGTCATAAGAGAATTTATCCTGATCTTCTCTGGAAATTTTGTATTGGGTTGCCACTGCTTCTGCTGTAAGTCCCATACCCCAGTAATAGTCGGCGTGTGATTTTACAAGATCAAAACCAGGTATTACTTTCCATCCACCAAAAGGGATCGGGCTCATGGTTTCTACGCCTCCTGCAATAATACACTCGGCGTACCCAGCCCTAATTTTTGCATCAGCGATGGCGATTGTTTCAAGTCCTGAAGAACAATAACGGTTCACTGTCATGCCTGGAACTTTTACGGTATCAAGTCCCATAAGGGACACCATACGGCCTATGTTTAGCCCTTGTTCGGCTTCAGGTGTGGCATTACCAACGATTACATCATCGATACGATCTTTATCCAGGCCAGGGAGTTTTGACATAAGATATTTAACTACGTCTGCCGCAAGTTCATCGGGACGAGTAAATCTGAATACACCTCTTGGGGCTTTGCCCACGGCGGTTCTGTATCCTGCTACTATATATACTTCCATGTTTGTTAGTTTTTAGTTATGAATTTTGAATTATTAGTTTTTAGACTTTAGTTCAAAATTTATTTTTATAATTCTTAATTAATTTCTCAACGGTTTACCTGAGTTCAGAATACTTTGGATTCTCTCTAAAGTCTTTTTCTCACCACAAAGTGAAACAAAAGCTTCTCTTTCAAGATCCAGAAGATATTGTTCAGATACCAACGCTGGTGCTGATAGATCGCCACCGCACATTACGTGTGCTAGTTTTTGAGAGATCTTCGCATCGTGTTCAGAAATGTATTTTCCCGATACCATGGTATGCGCTCCTGCATAGAATAAGCCCAGAGCGGATTTACCCAGAACCTTAATATCTTTTCTGTGTTTAGGTTGTGTGTAGCCTTCTTCCGCCAGTTTCAATACTTCTTGTTTTGCTTCCGCAATTTGTCTGTCACGATTCAAGACAATAACATCTCCACGGCGAAGAATGTTCATTTGTTTCGCTTCATAAGCAGAGGTCGCTACTTTTGCTGTAGCAATATTCATGTATGCGTTGCGGAGGTTATTTAATTGAATATCCCCTTCCTCAAAAGAATCAGAAACACGAAGTGTAAATTCTTTACTTCCTCCACCGGCTGGAATTAATCCCACACCAAATTCAACAAGTCCGATATAGGTTTCTGCATGGGCTACTACTTTATCTGCGTGTAAGGTGATTTCACAACCTCCTCCAAGAGCCAATGCATGAGGAGCTACAACTACAGGGATTCCTGAGTAACGTACCCGCATCATAGTGTTTTGGAAACTTCTCACCATAAAATCAATATCGTCCCACTCCTGTTCTATGGCATACATAAATACAAGAGCAAGATTAGCACCTGCAGAGAAGTTTTCTCCCTGGT
>JANYCO010000094.1 GCA_025360235.1 Cytophagales bacterium | reverse complement strand
AAAAATTGAATAATAAATGAATTTTTTATGAAATAATTTTTGTAGATAATTTTACTGTCTACAAACGACAAACGGTACGAATTAAAATATTAAGTTTAAGAAAAATTAGTATTTATAGCGTCCGAATTTAAGAACAAAAATATGCCTAATGTAATAAGAAAAACATATCCTGCGGGAATCAGTACAGGACTTCTGATTCTACTTTATACACTTGTATTCTTTTTGTCCCAACAAATTTTCACTGTTTCGTATGATGATCTTGATGAACATAAAAATGTTCTTTTCGGTATGTTCCTTGCCGCTACCGCTTTCATCATTATGGTCTTAATTCTTTGGGAAGAATTATTGTTTCCTGTCAAACTAAGAGAAGTAAACGGAGGAATGATTTTTCACAACCACAGAAATAAAATACAGACACAGATACTTATCTATTGTACTATACCTGCAATTTTCTGTTTTATTTATGTTGAATACGAAGTGAATTATATTCGCTTTTTTATAATGGCTGCCATTTGTATAATTGTACCGGTAGTAGGGAAAATTGGTTCCGGAATAAAAAACTACAACGATTTTCTGAGGATTACTGATGAAGAAGTGGAATATAAAGACAATGAAAAAATGGGCATCTATGAAACAAAAAACATACAAACATTTACCATTATTACGCATGACAGAGAGCACACGCACCAAATTGAATTATTATTCAAAGACAATTCCACAGTAATGATTGACCTGCATGAAATGGAACTAGAGGAATACTATTATTTCATTTACGACTACTTGAAAGCACATTATGGTCACATGTTGAAAGAAATAAAAATGGATGATTGATTTGTTTCCTGAATTAATTTAGATAAAGTAGTTTAAAACTACAGCAAACGGTAAGAGGGTTTATATATGGATAGTCATTTACAATTATTAAGTAGAAATAAAAACTGGGCATCTACAAAGATAAAAGAAGATCCAGAATATTTTACCAAGATGAGAGCTGTTCAAAAACCTGATTTCCTCTGGATCGGTTGTTCTGACAGTCGTGTGCCGGCAGAAAACGTTACAGAGACTGATCCTGGAAATATATTTGTACATAGGAATATTGCTAATATGGTGGTATCTACAGATATGAATTTATTGAGTGTTTTGGATTATGCAGTAACGGTCTTAAAAATACAGCATGTTATAGTTTGTGGGCATTATGGTTGTGGAGGAGTTACCGCTGCTATAGATAATTTGTCTTACGGATTTGTGGATAGCTGGTTAAGAAACATAAAAGAAGTTTATGCCAAATACAGAGTTGAACTGGAAATTATAACCGATAGAAATGCACGAATAGACAGACTTGTAGAGTTGAATGTGATTGAGCAGGTGAGAAACCTTGCAAAGACTAAGATCGTACAGAAGGCTTGGATGGAAGGCGGTTTAAAAATTCATGGCTGGGTATACGGACTGGAAGACGGTATTATTAAAGACTTGAATGTAGTTTATGATGAGGTAGAAAATATCGACGAAATATATCGGTATACTAACCTTTGAGATAATTCAACAAAAAAGGGCCGCCATTGCTGACAAGCCCTTTGATTTTATTAACTTTTGTGATCCTTCTAGTTCAATACATGAACTTTTTATTGAGGATTTGAAGCGTTTGTATCATTTGGATATTAAGTTATAGTAATAACTAGGATCTGTCACAATATTCGCAACCACTGGATTGTTGTGTATGTAGTTCATTTTTTGATAAAATACTTCAGGTGAATAAACTTCAATAGGATTGTTTGTCTTTTGCACTCGCACAGACCATAAATTTTGCAGAAGGCAGTCGCTTGGACTTTAGTCCGAGTGACCACTATTCATAAGGCCTCTGGCCGAGCCAATCTATACAAAGACCAACAGTTTCCACTAATGTTCATCCACGACTAACGGAGACATTGGATTGGCGCTGCTATAATAGTAATAGCCAGGGTCAGTCACAATGTTGGCTTCAACAGGATTGTTGTGTATGTAGTTCATTTTTTGATAAAATACTTCAGGAGAATAAACTTCAACAGGATTGTTTGTCTTTTGCCAGAACATATACTCTGAATTTTGTTTGCTAAATTTAGCAAAAAATTTGAAAAGATAATCCAACCAAGATTTTCTACTTTCGAAAGGCTCTGTTCTGATAGTCTTTACGATATCTTTAGCCGTGGTAGATTTAAAGTCCCTTATCCAATCACTCAACAAACCATTGTCTTTCTTTTGAGCAATAAGATGCAAATGACTCGGCATAATAACATAGCTGTAAATTGCCACATGATGATTTTTCTGTGCTGTTTTTAATTTTTCGATTAGGATATCGGCGAGTTCTTTTCTAGTAAAGACATCTATCCACCCTACTGTGGTGAAAGTTAAAAAGTAGGCCAAATCGGTATTTGCTTTTCTGAGTTCTGACATAAAAAATATTTGTTTAAAAGTGTAAAAGTTCTGCAAATTAATGAAATTTGTGTATATTTTCAAATGCAGTTGAGTCAGCACGGCCTGAGGCCTTGTGAATAGTGGTCACTCGGACTAAAGTCCAAGCGACTGCCTTCTGCAAAATTTATGGTCTGTGCGAGTGCAGGGGATAGTCAATTTCCAGAATACATTTCATCTCAGAATGAGCCCTTGCGGTGCTGCAAATATTTGCTAGTCCTCCGGATGGGTGGCAAAGCCTAAAGATAAAATTTTCACTATACTTAATTTAAAATTCCTTATTTCTTTTACTTTTTAATAGATCGGATTTTTATTTCAGAAATCAGAAAGACTAATTTAGAATTAACATGCTTTTAAACTTTTGCTACTGGGGTTGGAGATATGTTTTCAATAGACAGTCAGAAAGAATCATTCCGCTGCCATTGCAAACTGAAGGATGGCATATCCTAAAACAACACTTCCAACTATCCTAAAACTTTATTATCTTTGTCCTTTATAAAAATGAAGTAGCTTTATGATTAATGGAAATTTTTCAAACCATTGGCTCTAATTCAAAAAGTAAAATAGAAATTCATGGTTTTTAGCAGTATAATTTTTATTATTTATTTCCTGCCAGTATTATTACTCTTATATTATCTTATATCAGTAAAATACAAAAACATCACCCTTCTGCTTTTTAGTATATTCTTTTATAGCTGGGGTGCTCCAAAATTTATTTTTGTTATTCTGGGAACAACCCTACTTGACTTTATTTTAGTCAATAAGATGGATAAAACCCCAAATGAAAATTACAGAAAAATTTTATTGGTAATTTCTTTGTCCATAAATTTAGGGTTGCTTTTCTATTTTAAATACATGAATTTTTTCATTGATAATACAAACCAACTGCTTTCTACTTTTGGAATTTCTTCTATGACTGTAATTAATGTTGTTTTGCCTATAGGAATATCATTTTATACTTTTGAATCACTTACCTATGTTATCGATGTATATAGAAAAGTCCACAAACCCCTTAATCGCTTTTGGGATTATCAATTGTATATTATATTATTTCCAAAATTAATAGCAGGTCCTATTATCCGTTACCACGAAATAGCAGATCAGATCAACGGAAGATTTCAGAAAGACTCCTATGACCTGAAACTACAGGGCTTCTATTGTTTTGCTTTAGGATTAGGACAAAAAATACTATTAGCTAATACTGTAGGGAAAATAGCAGATGAAATTTTCAATTCTTCTCTTGCAACTATTGATAGTTATATGGCCTGGATGGGTACCATAGCCTATACATTCCAAATTTATTTTGACTTTGCCGGATATTCAAATATGGCAATAGGGATAGGAATGTTATTAGGATTTCGTTTTCCGGAAAATTTCAACAATCCTTATTCTTCTTTAAGTATAACAGAGTTTTGGAGGCGATGGCATATTACACTTGGGAATTGGATGAAAAACTATCTCTACATTCCTTTAGGAGGAAACAAATCCAGTCGATGGATAACCTACCTAAATCTCTGGAT